>QKCK01000127.1 GCA_003245695.1 Bacteroidota bacterium
AATGAATAGATATGAATAATCAACAAGGCGCAGAAGGCAATCAGTGAGCTTATTTTAATAAGTCCACCAAGCAGGAAGATAAAGAACGATATGAAATAGAGATAATTCTTCCTGTCTGATACTCCTTTCTGGTAAAAATATAAACCGCAAAGTGCCAGGCCAAATGCCGGTGCATCTGCCGTGAAATTATTTGTATAGTAGACAAGTATGGGTGAGGTGAAGAGCAGTAACACTGTGAAAAGCGACCAGAAGCTGTCAGATGTGAACCGGAGTGCCAGTTTGAAGAGGCAGAAGAGTCCTGAAAAAACAATAAGTATATTGATTATTCTGAAGATATACTCGTGATAACCAATTAGTTTCCAGAGCTTTGCAACGGTGAAGTATATTATTGGAAATTCGCTTACAGTCTTTCCTTCTTTCCCGTCGCCCAACCAGAATATAGCAGGCTCAAGGAATTTTCTGTCTTCATCATAGTAGCTTTTTGTAATTGAAAGGCAGTCACATTGTCTCCATTGATGTATTGAATATGGCCTGTAGCTCAGAATACCATTATAGTTGTACAATAATGCTGCTGCTGCAATAAGAACGCCAAAAAGTATATTGTTTCTGTTCTTATCCCATATATCTGTTATCCTGTTATTTTTCATAATTGAAATGATAAGGGCTAAATGTGGAATCAATTTTTAAAGACGCCGGTTTTGATCTTTAAGTGCCGGGCTATGAAAAAGCGCAGTGAGGTATTTATTACTCCTATGCCATAAACAACACTTCGGCGGAAGCTTATAGATGATGACTCTTTAGAATAAAGTGTCGGGCAGGTTATCTCAGCGATATCGAAGTTGTGGAAGGTGGTTAACGCAAGGAATTGATTATCAAATACAAAATTGTCAGAGAAGTTATTAAAATCTATGGTTTTGAGTACCTCAGATGAGAATGCTCTGTAACCCGTATGGTATTCAGAGAGTTTCTGATTCATGAGAATATTCTGAGTCAGTGTCAGGACTCTGTTGAAGAAATATTTGTAGCGAGGCATACCTCCTTTCAAGGCACCCTTTCCCAATATTCTTGATCCTAATACTACCGGGTAGACATCATTTGCAATAAGGTAACACATTGAGTGTATCAGTTTTGGAGTATACTGGTAGTCAGGATGAAGCATTACAACTATGTCGGCATCAATTTCCAGGGCTTTGTTATAACATGTTTTCTGATTGCCTCCATAGCCTTTGTTCATTTCATGTCTTATAACGTTTCTGATGCCTATCTCATTTGCTCTCAGAAATGTTTCATCACTGCTGTGATCATCAGTAAGTATCACATCATCAACAATATCGAATGGTATTTCTTCATATGTTTTCTTTAGTGTTTCACTTGCATTGTAGGCAGGTAATACAACTACTATCTTTTTATTATTTATCATTATTTCAGAGTTCGTAGTAATTTGCTAAGATAATCACAATGATCTGTGTTTTTGTAATGTAAGATAAGAGTGGATAATAAAGAAGGCTGTCAGGTATTCATAAATGACCGACAGCCTCTGTATCTTTATTTGATTTAAATACTAAACAAGTCCTGTGAAGCCCATAAATGCCATCGCCAGAATCCCGGCAGTGATGAGAAGTATCGGAACGCCCTGCATTCCTTTTGGTATATCAGCCAGTTCAAGTTGTTCTCTTATGCCTGCAAGTAGTACCAGTGCCAATCCGAATCCTATGGCAGTCGCAGCACCATAGGTGATACCCATCATCAGGCTTAGGTTTTTCTTGATAACGAGTATTGAGACGCCAAGTACTGCGCAGTTGGTTGTGATGAGAGGGAGGAAGATGCCAAGGGCCTGATATAGTGGCTGGCTGATCTTTTTCAGTATAATCTCCACCATTTGAACCAGTGATGCTATTACCAGAATGAAGGTTATTGTCTGCATGAATTCAATATGCAGGGGTACCAGCACGTAAGTGTGTATTATATATGTAACCATTGTTGCAAGGACAATGACGAATGTCACTGCTCCTGCCATTCCCAGAGCTGTCTGCACCTTGTTTGAGACCCCGAGAAAGGGGCATACTCCCAGAAACTGTGAGAGGACAACGTTATTTACGAATATTGCTGAGATGATTATAAGTATGTATTCCATAATTTGATCTCCTTACACTTTTTTTATCTTGTTAATAACAGCCATAAGGTATCCAAGTGCAATAAATGCACCGGGTGCAAGAATGAAGAGTATTATCCCATCACCATTAATGAACTTGTGTCCTAATATTGAGCCATTGCCTAATAATTCTCTTATTGCACCGAGAACCCCAAGTGCAAGTGTAAAGCCGATACCCATACCTATCCCGTCTACTGCTGATGAGAGCACTGTATTCTTACTGGCAAATGCCTCTGCCCGTCCAAGAACAATACAGTTTACTACTATCAATGGGATGAATATACCCAGAGTGCTGTATAGTGACGGCACGTAGGCCTGCATCATAAGATCAACTATAGTTACAAATGTTGCAATGATGACTATAAAAGCAGGTATTCTTACCTTGTCGGGGATGACATTTTTCAACAGGGAGATAAACACGTTTGATCCAAGCAGTACGAATGTTGTGGCAAGACCCATCCCCAGACCGTTTAAGGCTGAAGATGTTGTTGCCAGTGTGGGGCACATGCCAAGCACCAGAACCAGAATGGGATTCTCTTTTAAAAGTCCTTTGGTGAAATTCTTTAATTGATTCATATCAGACCTCCTTTCTTAAGTGTGGAATAGGCTCTCTCTACCCCGTCACAGAAGGCTTTTGAGCTTATCGTTGCTGCTGTTATTGCATCTACCGGGCCCCCTTCCTTTTTAACCTTCAGTGTGAAGGTCTCTGGATTCTTGCCCATAAACTGATCCTTGAATTCAGGTTTGTCAGCTGTTCCTTCAGGGACCATTTTAGTCCCCAGACCAGGAGTCTCTTTTTGTTCAAGTACGTTAATATTCACTATTGTTCCGTCAGGTTTAAAGCCTATCATGAAAGATATGTACCCGCCATATCCTTTGTTTGTATAAGATCTTACAGCATATCCTATTATCTCTTCACCATTTTTTGCCGGATAGACATTAAGGCTGTCTCCTTCCGCCGTGGCTACTTTGAATACCTCATCAACAGGATTGTTTGTGAACTCAGGCACTACCTGTTTAATGGCATTCACTGTCTTTGCTGTAATCTGCTTCTGAATAGGTTCAGTGGTGAAGTCATTTACAAACCCCAGTGCTGCTGATGCTCCCAGAGATATCAGGGTCAGAGACAGCATCATGTTTTTCAGTGATGATTCGAGCTTAGCCATTCTTTACCTCCTTTCCGAACCTGGAAGGTTTGATAAACATATTGATAAGTGGTGTAAATGCATTCATAGTAAGGATTGCAAAGGAGACACCCTCAGGGAAGGCACCCCAGTTTCTTATAAGGACCGTCATTACACCAATGCCTATGCCATAAATAATCATGCCCTTATGAGACATTGGAGAGGTGACATAGTCTGTTGCCATAAAAACGGCACCAAGTAATACGCCTCCGGTGAGTAACTGGAATACAGGATCTGTAAACTGTTCAGGTCTTATAAGCCAGAGTATGCCTGTGAATATGAACATCGAAACCAGTATGGAAACCGGTATATGCCAGCTTATTATTCTCTTCCACAAAAGGTATATGCCTCCTATTATTATTGCCAGGGCTGATATCTCACCCATTGATCCACCCATGTAGCCAAAAAACATATGGAGATTTGAAGGAACTTTATCCATAAGTTGTGAGATTGTCTCCCCGTTTCTCAACCCTTCATTGATTATTCCAAGAGGGGTTGCTCCTGTTACTGCATCAGCCGTTACAGGGTGAAAGCCTGTTGGTTTAGGCCATGTAGTCATCTGTACCGGGAATGAAATCAAAAGGAAGATACGGCCAACAATAGCAGGGTTGAATGGGTTATTTCCCAGACCGCCAAATGACATTTTGGCTATTCCTATGGCGAATAGCGCTCCCAGGATAAGTATGTATACCGGGAGGCCTGACGGAACGTTAAAGGCAAGCAAAAGTCCTGTTACAATAGCAGATCCGTCGCTTATTGAGGGCTTCTGCTTCATCAGGAATTTCTGGATGAGGTACTCAAATGCCACACATGATATAACAGATGTCAGTGTTATGATTATGGCTCCTGTACCAAAAAAGTATATCGATGCAGCCAGTGAAGGGGCAAGCGCGATAATAACTCCCAGCATCAGTTTTCGGGTTGAGTCGTCACTGTGTTGGTGGGGCGAAGGGGATACATTAAGAATATTGCTCATATTTCTTTATCTAGCTATTTCGTGTTTCGTTCGCGGATCATACGCATTACAGTTGACTTGCCTAGTCTGATATAATCAAGCAGGGGCCTGTTGGCCGGGCAGACGAAGGAGCATGAGCCACACTCCATACAATCAGTGATCTTAGCTGCTTCAGTTTTATCAAACATCTCTCTTTCAGAGGCAGCACTCAGGTACCATGGCTCCAGTCCCATTGCGCATGCTGTAACGCATTTTCCACAGCGTATGCAAGGTGTCACTTCGCTGCGCTTTGACTCTTCACTGGGGAAGAGTATTATTCCTGAGGTGCCTTTAGTAACCGGTACATCAAGGTCAGCCAGTGCTTTACCCATCATGGGGCCTCCGTTAACTATCTTTCCGGTGTCATCGGGCATGCCTCCTGCAGCTTCAATAAGGGCAGATACAGGCGTTCCTATACGAACCTTCATATTTCCTGGTTTAGGAAGATGTTTTCCGGTGACAGTAACAACCCTTTCAAACAACGGTTTGTTCTTCTGTACAGCTTCATATACAGCATAGGCAGTACCGACATTCTGTACTACAACATTTACATCCAGGGGCAGTTTGCCTGATGGTACCTCCCTGTTGCAGCATGCCTTGATAAGCTGTTTCTCTCCACCCTGAGGATACTTAACCTTTAAAGGCTGTATGCTTATTCCCTTGAAACCTGAGGTGAGGTCTGAAAGACTCTTGATAGCATCAGGTTTGTTTGCTTCAATACCTACAATTGCTTTCTCAACTCCCAGGGCTTTCATTATTATCGATACGCCTGTCAGTATCTCTTCTCCATTCTCAAGCATAAGCCTGTGGTCGGAGGTGAGGTATGGTTCGCACTCCACACCATTGATAATGAGCAGATCACACTTTTTGCCTGCAGGTATTCCCATCTTGACATGTGTTGGGAATGTAGCACCACCAAGACCTACTATGCCACACTCCATGCACTTGTTTATTATTGCCTCGCGGTCAAGCTTTATTTCCTTCTCAATGACTTGACTCCGGTCGATGGTATCAACCCATTCGTCGCCTGATACCTCAATAAAGACAGCAGGCTGTTTATAGCCTGTGGTGTCTATGGTAGTATCTATCTTAACCACCTTGCCTGATACCGGAGAATGAATGTTGGCTGAGACAAATCCTTTGGCTGTTGCGATCAGCTGGCCTGTCTTTACCTCATCTCCTTTAGCAACTATGGCAACCGCCGGTGCTCCTATATGTTGTGCCAGGGGTATGGTTACCGCTGAAGGCACTGGCAATACTTCTATAGGATTACCAGCCGTCATTTTGTTTTCGGGCGGGTGAATGCCCCCTTTAGGGAATGACTTAAACACTTTTATATAGTTTTAAATTATTCAACAATATTATTCTTTTACATCAGGCTCCAGTCTGGATGCCTCAGTCTGCTCCCTGACCGGGAAGTTAAGCTCAATTATTGCACCTGTGGGACACTCGGCAACACACTTACGACACATCTTGCATTTGGATGAGTCTATGAATGCAAGGTTATCTGTTACAGTTATGGCATCATAGGCACATACCTTAACACATTTGCCACATCCGATACATGCAACGTTACATGCTTTCTTTGCCGGGCCGCCTTTGTCCCTGTTAACACATGATACATATATCTTCCGGTCTTTCCTTGACTTCTTACGCAGTTCAATAATGTTCCTGGGACATGCCTTTACGCAGGCTCCACAAGCCACACATTTATCATCAAAGATTACAGGCAGCTTTGTGACCGGATCCATCACCATGGCATCAAACTTACAGGCAGTCACACAGTCACCACATCCAAGACACCCGTACTGACAGGCTGTAGTGCCCCTGTAGAGTGAATGAGCCACCCGGCAGTTTATTGCACCGTCATAATTGGTTATCCGTGCACAGTTTTCAGGAGTACCGTTACAACGTACTACAGCCACCTTTGGCTCCACTGCTGCCGGCTGTCTGTCAAGTATGACAGCGATTTTTGCCATTGTCTCTGACCCTCCGGGAGGACACAAAAGACCTTCCAGCGAATCGGCTTTTACCAGCGCCTCAGCCAGTGACCTGCATCCGGCAAAACCACACCCCCCGCAGTTAGCACCAGGCAGTGTATCTGCCACAATATCAATGCGCGGATCTTCAATAACCTTGAACCGTTGCGCTATGACATACAATATAACTGCTGCAACCATACCAAGAAGGCTCAGCATAATTATAGTGTTCAGAATTGTAAAACTCATCTGTTAATACTTTATGTTAAATGTAAATTTCTTCTCAATAGTGCCACGCAAACGCCATAGGGCAAAATAATATACCCCCAGTGCACCAAAAGCGATAAGACATGAAAACAACTCATTTGCTCCCGATACTGTAGCAATAATAAAAGAGGCAATAAGGACAATGAATGGAATTATATAACCTAACGATACTGCCAGTGTGCCCTGACTCTGCTCCATGTTGACAATAACTTTCTCTCCTGGTTTAAATTCCCTGGTGGTTTTAATAATTACTGTCTTGGTCTCACCGGATCCTGCCCCACAGGCTGACTTTGCATGACATGTGGAGCATGCAGTACCTGTAAGGATACAAACCTCAACGACTCCATTACCGTCAGCTTTTGTTACCACTCCCTCGTGGCTGATGGCTTTTGCGCTGTTCATTTTCTAATCCTAGTAAGGCACAAGTTTAAGGAAATTAACGACATTTATAAAAACAATTGTCATGTTTTTTAGCACACATACATCACTTTTTGTGCAACGTCACTTATTTTCAGCTTATCTCACTCCATGAATACTTTCTGCCAAAAATCCGATGCAGGTTTATCCTCAAAACCTTGTTCCCCGGCTGAACCAAATCACTGTCTGCATCAATTATCTCTTCAGCAATGTTTCTGGCTATTGACAGTATCTGTCCGTCTTTACCCAGATCAGCAATGTGAAGGTCAAAGGCCATCCCGCTCTGTTGTGTTCCTTCAAGGTCACCGGGTCCCCTCATCTTAAGGTCTGCCTCAGCTATCTCAAAACCATCAGTTGATCCGACAATTGTTTCAATACGTGCAGTGGCATCAGAGGATAGCTTCCGGGCTGTCATCAGGATACAATATGACTGGTCAGCACCACGACCTACACGGCCTCTCAGCTGATGCAACTGTGACAATCCAAATCTCTCCGCACTCTCAATAACCATGACGCTGGCATTGGGTACATCAACACCTACCTCAATAACTGTTGTTGCAACCATAATATGTGTCTGACCAGAACGGAACTGATTCATTGAAATCTCTTTATCACGTGAGTTCATCTTACCGTGAACCACACTGATAGCATACTTTGGTGGTGGAAAAGCCCTGGCTATACTCTCAAGCCCATCTTCCAGATCCTTGTAGTCAAGTGTCTCAGACTCCTTTATCAGAGGGTAAACAACATAAACCTGACGTCCGTCAGCAATCTGTCTTCTCATGAATCCAAATACCTTTTCTCTCTCAGCATCAGTGAAAGCCATGGTCTTCACCGGTCTGCGTCCCGGAGGCAGTTGATCAATTACAGAGACATCCAGGTCACCGTAGAGTGTCATGGCCAATGTGCGGGGGATAGGTGTAGCTGTCATCACAAGAACATGAGGCGGACACTCATTTTTCTGCCATAACTTAGCCCTCTGAGCCACACCAAACCTATGCTGCTCATCAATTACAACAAAACCGAGGTTACTGTATCGTACATTCTCCTCTATGAGGGCATGAGTGCCTATGAGTATATTTATTGATCCGTCAAGGAGACCACTCTCAATCTCTCCCCGCTCACGCTTTTTTGTTGATCCTGTAAGCAGCGCAACCTTTACATCTAACTCTTTGACATAACGTGCTATTGTCTCATGGTGTTGTATGGCAAGCACCTCTGTGGGGGCCATGAGACACGACTGGAATCCGTTGTCAGCAGCGATAAGCATATTCATAAGTGCAACCATGGTCTTTCCGCTGCCTACATCGCCCTGAAGAAGCCGGTTCATCTGCCTCCCGCTGCCTAAATCGGTTCTTATCTCCCTTATGACTCTTTTCTGGGCTTCGGTGAGTGGAAAAGGAAGAGCGTTGTGATAAAAACCGTTTAATCGTTCTCCTACAACTGAGAAGACAAACCCATGCTTAACCTTGTCACGTCTGTTCTTATACCTCATGAGATTAAGTTGTATGTAGAACAGCTCTTCAAATTTCAACCTGTACCTGGCCCTCTCAATGTCTTCGTTTGAGTCGGGGAAATGAATTTTAAAAAGAGCGTCTGATAATGAGATCAGATTGAGTCGTTTAATAATATCTTCCGGAAGGGTCTCTGTTATTACCATGCCCGGATGTGAGAAGCATGCTGCTATAAGTTTTGCAATAGCTCTTGTGTTAAGAAAATGATCCTTCATCTTCTCTGTGGTACTGTATTGCGCTTCAAAGGCAGAACTAACCCTCGCCGCTTTTTTGTCAGCCTCTTCAATCTCAGGATGGACAATGTTAAATGAACCGCTGAAGAGCGATGGCTTTCCGAAAATTATATATTCAGTGTTTATCTTGTAATTTGAGGTGATCCATTTAAGGCCCTTGAACCAGACAAGTTTTACCATTCCTGTACTGTCATGGAAATCAGCAACAAGGCGCTTGCCACTGCCTGCACCCTCAGTAGAAAATCTGCTGATATGGCCCTTGAGCTGGACATACTGCATCAGTGTGTCCAGATCTTTTATACTGTATATCCTGGTTTTGTCAATATATCTGTAAGGAAAGCAGGAGAGAAGGTCCCTGAATGTGAATATCTCAGCCTCCTCCTCCAGTATCTCTGCTCTCTTTGGTCCTACTCCGGGCAGAAACTTTATTTCCGTGTCAAGAACTTCTGACATTGATTAAACAGAATCTTAAAACCTTATCAATTATTAAATACCATGTTCTGCAAGACAGGTTGTAACATTAAAATTTTGTTCCCGAATTTACTT
>QKCK01000183.1 GCA_003245695.1 Bacteroidota bacterium
ACTGTGGATTCTGGAGGCGTCTGTTCAGGCGTGAAACCTGGATCACACTGTTACCTGAGACAGGATCCTTGAAGTCATATGAATAATCGTTATGGGTTTGTCCGAGTGGTACTCCAGAGCTGTCGGGGCTTGCCGGAGCGCCATAATAACGATCCCATGGCTCGGTGATAGTTGCAGGTATAAACCATGGTCTCTCTTCGGCAGCATCAATAAAGTTATCGATGATATCCTGTGAGAAAGCGTTTCTCTCAAACCAGAATCTCAGTCGTGGGTCCTGATTCTTTTTAAGAAATTCAGTAAGGTTATATGTTGCCATAGGTGGTCCCCACAGGTCGTGTGCAGTACCTCTGTAGTCTGTCTCCGGAGCCCAGCGGAACTCATCATCAATTGATGTAATTGGACCTGAAGGATCGGCTATCACCTCTGCAATAACTGATTTGGCAAGAGCAAGATCCTTACTGAGCAGTCTGGTTGCAATCCTCAGTTTAAGTGTATTAGCCAGCTTTATCCATTTGGTTTCATCGCCCTGATATACAAAGTCCCTGTTTCCAAGCGCTTCCTGCTCGACAGAGTGATTTGTATTAAGCACCTCAATGGTAGCATCAAGTTCAGCCAGAAGGACATTAAAAAGCGTCTCCTGGTCATCATAAGTAGAAGTATACACACCTTCATAACGGCCTTTCATTGAACCGGTATACACGATAGATCCATAGACATCTGTTACCTTCAGTGCCTGCATTACCTGTGGTATGTAGGTTATTGCCCTGATGTTCTGGTATTTTGCCTGATCTTCGGCGCTATAGCTATCTATCTGTCTCCTTATTTCAAACAGACAGTCAAAGATATCAATATACATTGCATGTTCTCTGCTTCCGAAGGCACCCACCTGGTTGAAATCAGATCCGTTAAAAATGCCTTTGTTTGTTACCTGAGCCCATGGCATAATATATTGATAGTTATCATAGAACCATTCTGTATACTGATAATCACCCAGTTTAAAGAGAGGTCCCACGAAGAGGGCATTAGGAGCAGGTGCTTCTGTCATCCTGCTTTGATCCTGGTTTATCTCAGCGAATCTCTCCCTGCATGAAGTAAGGGTAAGAGCGCATAATGAGATGATAACAATAAAAATTTTCGCTTTCATTACTTTACTTGTTTTCAGGTTAGAAATTCAGACTTACTTTAAATCCATAAGTACGGGTATATGGAGACTGCATCCATTCATGTGCAGCACCGGCCTCATTACTTGTCTGTAGTTCAGGATGCAGATGATTAGTCATGGTGTTGTACAGATAACCAATATTTCTGCCATAAACCATAACATTAATTCCCTGAGCACCTATTTTACTTGTGATCTTGTCAGGCAAAGTATATCCGAGTGAAAGCTCACGAAGTGCTATGTATGAGTTTTCCATCAGTACGTTATCATTTATAACGCCGTTACTCCATGAGTTAGTCTGGTATACCCAGTAGCTCACATGTGATGGTTCTGCCATACCGGCATCGACAGCCTCCTTATAGGTCATACCGCTAACATCATGAGTTGTAATGACACCTGTTGAGGGGTTTCTCATCTGAATTGTCTGACCGTCAGCGAATATCCCGTCAGGGATAACACCGTCGTGATATGAGTTATCAGTCCATGAACTGGTCCATGCAATACCGCCATGTTCTTCATCGCGGCCTTCGAGTGTACTCTCATATATACCAGTGCAGGTACCATAACGACCATGATATGAGCTTATCTTACCGCCTATCTTTCCGTCAACAAGTATTCCCAGCTGGAAGTGTTTAAAAGTAAGAACTGAGTTGACACTACCATAGAATTTTGGTTGCATGGAACCAAGTTTCTCTATCTTGTTATTTCTGTACAATAGTGCTCCACGGTTACCTGAGCTCCAGCGAAGTACCGGAAGTCCGGTTGCCTCATCAATTAACGGATTTGAGTCTGACATAAGCATACCCCAGTCACCTCCTACTTCTGCGTAGGTTCCGATACGTGTATTACCATATGTGGCACTTTCGTAGAGGTTATATGAAGGAATGTTTGCATAAAGCTCCACAATCTTATTCCTGTTTCTTGTGTAATTGATATCCATACTCCATGAGAGGTCGCGTGTCTGAACCGGAATCAGATGCAGTGTAAGCTCAATACCCTGGTTCTGAATATCTCCGGCATTGAACATAATGGATTCAACGCCTGACATAGATGGAACATTATTTCGCAGTATCTGATTTTTGGAATGGTTGTTATAATATGTAAAGTCAACTCCCAACCTGTTACTAAGGAACCTTATATCGAGTCCCAGCTCAAACTCATGCTTCATCTCTGGCTTCAGGTTAGGATTATAAACCGAAGTGGTTGTATAATCGTATACCGGGACATCGCCATTAGGTGTGGTAAGAGTGCCTGTCCTCGAATATGTCAGGGGGTTGGTTATCTGATAAGGATCAGTAGCATTACCTACAATAGCATATGCCAGACGGGCTTTACCAAAATCCATCCAGTTTGGCAGAGAGAGAGTCTCGCTGAATATCCACGATGCAGTAAATGAAGGATAGAAGAATGACATATGGCCTGTTTCATCACGGTAAACCATTGTTGAAGACCAGTCATTACGGCCGGTTATATCGAGGAAATACTGACCCTTGTAGTCGAAGTTAGCCACATAATAAGCTGACCATTCCTCCTTTTCCTGATTATGCCATGCCGAACTACCAGCTGAGTTTTTTGAAGAGCTAATGGCAAAAACACCTGCCGGAATAAGGCCGCCATTGGTCCATGCTGATGATCCGTCATTTACCTTGTACAACCTTTCAGCACCGGCAATAAAAGTAAGTGTAAAGTCAGTCATCAGCTCTTTTGTGGCAATAAGCTGAGCATCAATAGAGTTCTGGAATTTTCTTTCATTGCCTGCATAATAGTAACCACCTTCATTCTGATATCCCTGTCCAAGCTGCTTTGTCTCAGACTTGATTACATACTGATTATATGTTCCTCCCACCTTGGCTGTCAACCATGGGGTGAGATTAGCCGTGATATTTAGCCTAACCCTTGTATTGTCTTCAACCTGGCTGTACTTATCTTCAAAGATACCGAACCACATGCTGTTGCCAGGGACATTATATAGCGGATCGCCATAGTCTCTGTTATGAACACCACCATGTGATGCCTTATATCTTTCATAATATTTGGCAGTATTAAAGCTTCTTGGGAAGGTAGAGTATATGAATTCTGAATACATTGACCTTGAAGGGGGGTTAAGGTTTTCAGAAGTAACATAAGCAATATTTGCGTCCAGTTTCAGCCACTTGGTTATCTGCTGACCCAGGTTCAGTGATATTGAGTTACGCACTGTTCTGTTACCGGGATAAACACCATTATGATCTTTATAAGAATATGAAGCATAATATGTGGTTCCGCCATTACTACCTGAGAGAGATATATTTGTGTTATTCTGTACACCTACATTGAAGGCTGTAAGCATATTATCAGGCTGGGGGTCGAAAGTAGTCCATGTATCATCATAGTCACGTACTCTCTGTCCTTCCATCTTTGGTCCCCAGCTCCATGCACCCCAGTCACCGAGCCATACAGAAGGTTCATCATCACCGTTAAGGGCAAAATAGTCCTGAGGAGCAAAGCGGTCAACCAGTTCAGAGCAATACCCGGCAATACCACCGACGCCATATTCATTCTGGAAGTCTTGTCCTGCATAAGGTACTTCAAAGGCAGTTGTCTGAGTTATCTCCAGGCCAATACCTTTTGAAGCCCGTCCTTTTTTTGTTGTAATGAGAATAACACCGTTAAGGGCTTTTGATCCATAAAGAGCTGTAGCAGCAGCCCCCTTTAGGATTGAGACTGATTCGAAATCATCGGCATTTAGGTTCTTTAGTTTATTACCCCAGTCGGAACCACCCCACTGGCTTCCGCCTGATGTCTCATTATCAATAAAGATACCGTCAACAATGTAAATAGGCTGGTTGTTTCCTCCCAATGTTGAGTTACCTCGTATGTTTATTCTTGCACCGCCAAACACACCACCATCAGTATTGGTAATCAATACTCCTGTTGAAAGACCCTGGAGAGCGCTCACAGAAGAGACTGATGATGAAATGGTTAATTTATCACCTGTAACTTCAGTAACGGCATATCCCAGCGATTTTTTCTCACGTGTGATACCCAATGCTGTTACCACTACTTCATCCATTGCAAAGATAGATGATTGAAGCACTACGTTGATTGTTATCTGGTCTGCTACCACAATTTCCTGGGTAGTCATCCCCATAAATGAGAAAAGGAGTGTTGCGCCTTTTGGCACTGATATCTGGTATGCTCCGTTTGAATCGGTGCTTACACCATATGTAGTTCCTTTCTGAACTACACTTGCACCAGGTATTGGCAGGCCGTCGTCGGCGCTTGTCACCACACCTGTGATTGTCACATTCTGGGCCATAACAACACTCCATGAAAAGAGAAATGCTGTAATGACCAACAAATACTTACACAACTTGTTTGTTTTCATCACAAAGTTAGTTTTGGATTGGTTAACAATAAATTAAAAACAATTATGTAACATGCCGTCCTTCACCCGGTAATTACAAAATTGTACTGACTAATTTAGGCATATTTTATATACCTGTATGCTTTTTTAGGATTTTTTAAAAAAAAAGTTAGGAAAATCATATCCTGTTACCGTCCAGTCTTGATAGAGCATACCATGCTGCACCTATCACAGAGGCATCGGATCCGAGGCTTGCCTGTTCAATTTTAAGACCTTTGGAACAGTATTTTAATGAATTAGAAAAAGTCTCCCTCCTTATCTCATCAATATAGAACTTACCTGCAAGAGCCATTCCGCCGCCGATAACAATTATCTCCGGGGCAAAGATACTAACCAGGTTTGCCAGTCCGATACCTACAAAACGGGCATTCTCCCTGACAATTCGTGTTGCTGTCTCATCGCCGGCAGTGTAAAGGTCAAAAATGTTTCTTGCTCTCAGGATGTGAGAATTACCTCCGGCAGATCCTTTGGCATGAAGATATCGTTTAACCATGGCGGCAGCCGAGGCTACCTGTTCGAGAGTGCAGCATATTTGTCCATTAACATCCTCACCCGGGATATTAACAATCATCATTCCCACCTCTCCACCAGTGTCATTTACTCCACGGTACAACTTACCGTCAATTATTATTCCCCCGCCGATACCATTTCGCAGAGCAACAAAGACGACATGATTATATCCACGGGCAACGCCAAAGCGGTGTTCAGCAATGGTCATAAGGTTAGCATCGTTACCTACATATACCGGCAATCCTGAACTATGGTTAATCAGAGAGGCAAGCTGAACATTCTTCCAACCCTTTATCCCGTGGTCAGGACCAAGAACAACGCCGTTTACATGATCAATAAAACCCGGTGTTGAAATGCCAACGGCAAGAGGGTTTATGTTGTTCATTGCCGCAATTTCCCTGGTACGCCATAAGGCTGATTCAATAGAAGAAATAATATTTCTTTTTGTCAGTTTTTCAGATAGTTGAAATGACTCTCTCAACAGAAGACGACCATCAAAACGAACAACAGCGGTCTTTAAAAAGAACCGGCCAATATCTACACCTATAGCGGCTGCATGTGGATACATTTCAGATTCAGGCTTTATTGCAAATGTATTATTGTCAGAGGGAAAATTGCATATCTTTGAGACCAAATTTTAAATATTATGCTAAAAAGAATAAATGATATACTTGACGCAGAGGCTTCAGCAATACATAATATCCCGGTAACAGAGAATTTTGAAAAGGCCATAGAGTTAATATTCAAGCACGTACATCAACTCAACGGAAAGCTTGTAACCAGTGGCATGGGCAAAGCAGGTCAGATAGCCCATAATATAGCCACCACATTCAGTTCAACAGGCACACCGTCAGTATTTCTGCATCCGAGTGAGGCACAGCACGGTGACCTGGGTGTGCTGCAATCAAATGATCTTTTGCTTGTGATTTCCAATTCAGGAAAAACGAGAGAGATACTTGAACTGCTTGAACTAAAGAACCATCTTTATCCTCAGATACCAATTATAGTTATAACCGGCAATGACAAAAGCCCGTTATGGGAAAAATCTGATATTCCCATATCGACAGGAGGGCCATCAGAGGTGTGTCCCCTGGGGCTGACCCCTACAACCTCAACAACTGTAATGACAGTTATTGGAGATGTCCTTGTTACTTTAATGATGTCAAAGATAAATTTCAGCACATCTGACTATTCCAAAAGACATCATGGTGGTTATCTGGGAGATAAATCGAGGGCTGATTCAGGCAAACAATAGATTAACAGACAAGATCACAAACACCATCAAGGATATATGTGGGTCTGTATGGAAACTTATCAACTGTTTTCAGTGTTGAGATACCTGACATAACCAGCAGGGTATCTATTTCAGACTCAATACCTGCAATAATATCTGTATCCATTCTGTCGCCGATTATGATTGTCTCTTCTGTAGAGCATCCGAGACGCCTCAGAGCAGAACGCATCATCAGTGGATTAGGTTTCCCGACATAATATGCACTCCTTCCGGTTGCCAGTTCAATTGGAGAAATCAGGGCCTTTGTTGCCGGAATTATTCCGTTTTCAACCGGACCGGTAAGATCAGGGTTTGTTCCAATTAGTTTTGCTCCTTTAAGTACCAGGTTCACTGCCTGCTCAATCTTTTCAAAGCTATAACTTCTTGTATCACCAACAACAACATAATCAGGGTTATAATTATTCATAGAATAACCCACGTTATACATTGCATTGATAAGACCAGCTTCCCCAATAATGTATGCAGTACCGCCCGGTTTCTGCACTGAGAGAAAGTGTGCCGTTGCCAGCGCGCTTGTATAAAAAAAACTTTCGTCAAGGTCAATACCAAGACGTAACATCTTCTCCTGAAGTTCTTTAGGTGTTCTTTCACTTGAATTGGTTAAAAACAGAAACTTCTTTTCCTCTTTTTTAAGCCACTCAACAAACTCAGGCACACCTGGAAGCAATTTGTTACCATGATAGATAACACCATCCATATCACTTATGAATGCTTTTTTGCTTCTGATTTTTTCTATTATCTGTTTGTTTCCCATATATTTTCAAAATGCAAAATTAGCAATTAACTCATGATGTAAATCACTCACCTGAAATTTGTAACAATTATTTAATCTTCACTACTCCTTCTTCAGTTGCTCCAGCGCTTTGGAAATATTGCCTTCAAAGAGATTTGCAGTCTCAATCCACCTCAGTATGCGGCTGCTAACCTCAGGATGGCCGGGAGATCTCTTACTGAGAGTTTTATAAACCTCTTCCCTGAGCTCAGTCATTGCAGAGAGTACCTCTGTAAAATATACAACAAAAAACCTGTCAGTAAGATAGAAATATCTCTTTCTGCCAGTATTATATGTTTTATAGTCAATAAGTTTATGTGCAAGAAGATAGTTTAAAGAGTTGCTTATGACGCTCTTGCTTGCATCAAAGAATGCCACTATCTCCTCAAAAGTGAGTTCCGGCGAATCTGTTACAGTGAAGAGTGCCATTATCCTGCCATTCATCGGCGAAAGACCAAACTTCTCAATTATTCTGCCTGTTTCATCTATCTGTTCACGTATTCTGCTTGACTCAACCTTTTTCATTCTTTATCAGCGTTATCTAAATATTTTAACAAAACTAAGAAATAAATCAGTTTGTTCAATGACTTCTGAACTAAAAAAACAAAAGACGATAATTATGGGGTTTACATATTAAAAAAAAGCTTAGTTTTGATCCGGATGTTTTTTTCATGGACATCATTTAACTATATAACAAGGATTGAGAATATAAATTAATAATTTACAGTAAAATGGCTCAAAAACAACCGAACGGGGCATTAAGCACAAAAGATTATGTCTTATCCCTTTCAATAATAGGTATCTTTTATTTCATCTTCGGATTTGTAACATGGTTGAATTCAATTCTGATACCATTTCTGAAGACAGCATGTGAGTTAACCAATTTTGAGGCATATTTTGTAACATTTGCCTTCTATATCTCATATTTTGTTATGGCCTTACCAGCCTCGATGGTACTTAAGAAGTCAGGCTTTAAGACAGGCATGTCAATAGGTCTGTGGGTCATGGCTGTGGGAGCACTTATATTCATTCCGGCAGCACTTTCAAGAAGCTTTGCACTGTTTCTGACAGGTCTTTTTGTAGAAGGTACAGGACTCTCTATTCTGCAGACAGCCTCGAACCCTTATGTCACTATCATAGGTCCGAGAGAGAGTGCGGCACGTAGGATAAGTATAATGGGTATCTGCAATAAGATTGCAGGTGCCATTGCACCAATTATCCTGGCTTCTTACCTGCTGAAAGACTCTGCTCTTCTTGAGTCAAACCTGGCTGCAGCAGCAAACGCAGACGCAACAAATGCAATTCTCGACCAGCTTGCAAGAAGGGTTATAAATCCTTATATAATAATGGCAGCTATACTCACAGCACTGGGATTCCTTCTGAAATTCGCCCATCTGCCTGAGGTAGATACCGATGGTGAAGATCAGGAAGCTGATCCTTCAGCAACACCTAAAAAGAATATCTTCCAGTATCCTCATCTTATTTTTGGTGTCGTAGCTCTTTTCTTTTATGTTGGTGTTGAGGTTATTGCCGGAGACTCGATAATAAGATACGGTCAATCACTTGGTATTGATATGGTCTCATCCAAGTACTTTACCTCACTCACAATGCTGGGCATGATAATTGGCTATGTGCTTGGCATAGTGCTGATCCCGAAATATCTGAGCCAGGTAAATGCTTTGAGGATATGTGCAGCACTGGGTGTGATCTTCTCACTGGGAGCCATCTTTACTCCCGCAGCAAACCAGATAACAATGCCTTTCCGTGATCTTGTGACATTTGACCCGGTGACACTCACCATACCCGTAACGGTGCTCTTTATTGCGTTACTTGGTATTGCCAACTCACTTGTGTGGCCTGCTATATGGCCCCTGGCACTTAACGGCCTGGGCAAATTCACAAAGACAGGCTCTGCCCTTCTTATAATGGCAATAGTTGGCGGAGCTGTCATACCTCTTGCCTATGGTAAACTGGCTGATATCTTTACCACACAGACAGCTTACTGGATCTGTGTCCCTTCATATCTTATCATATTATACTACGCTATACACGGTTACAGACTGAAAAGATAGCTATATGCCATGAACCACGATCTCCTGAGAATATTTGA
>QKCK01000133.1 GCA_003245695.1 Bacteroidota bacterium
GGTTTGAATAACAGCTGTTAGACCTGTATTTGCCTTGATGAGTATTACCTCCCCTGTCATCCGGGCCAATGTAATCCTTGTCTCTCCTTCCAATCCGGTAATGAACAATTCATCTGTTACAGGATTTGGGAACACCTTGAATTCATATAAACTCTCCGGGATAATATCCAGAGCCGTTAAAAATATACGGAGCGTCTGTTCTGAGCCATTTACAGATAAACTACCTGATACAGGCAAATAGTTTTTATGTGATACATAATATGTATAAGATCCATCAGGAAGGGAAACTGACATGTTTCCTTCATTATCAGTAAGTATGCTCCCGGTAAGGCCATCAAATGATAAGGAAGCCTCCTCCACCGGCCCGGCAGTGTCATACACCTCGAATGTAACAGGGTAGACACTGGTATTTAGAAGAACAGGATCGATAACTAATGGTATATTATAAGTTACCAGGTCAGTATTAATAGCAAGAATATCATTGAAATTTGTCAATGATTTATCAGGAGTGCTTTTCAGTATAACATTCAGATTCAGAGTCTCCTCAGGGTTTAAAATATATGGAAAAGTCAGCGGAATATCTTTCAGGCTCCATGTCTTACCTTCTTCAGTGACAGAGTTTATAATCACAGGAGTCTCACAAACATTTGTGATTGACAGACTATTACCCACAACCCACAGGTCAGGGTTCTCACTTCCGGCAAAACAAAGAGTATCCGGATTAATATTCAATGACTTAACTGAATGCAGATCATAACTCCTTCTGTTTGTAATACGGTCAAGATCAGTAACAGCTATGGTCACATTCCACTCCTTCTCTGATTCATTTGTCAAAAGAGTAATAACTCCATTATCATTTATCATCAGACCAGTAGGGAATGCCGGAGGTAAATACTCTATTCTGCTGCCCTGAGTCACAGTTTTAGCCCCTGAAAGAGAAGCCTCAGAATACGAGATTCTGTCTCCGCCGGAAATCCCAGCCACCCAATCAGATGAATATGAAATATCAGGACCATATGAAAAAGCAATCTTCCCTGAAGGGTATAATGTAGCACTAAAGTCAGCATTAAAGGATGGCTTTAGATATGCAGATGTACGCCACCTCACAATAACACTGTCAGGTGTCGGATAATACCAGATACCGTCTCCCTGATCAGGGTAGAGCATCAGATCAGTCCCATAAGGGGTTATAGTTTTTGTGACTCTAAGCTCATTAATATCCCTTATATACTGAAAGTTATCCTCAAAAAGTATAGATCCATCAGTAGTAACCAATACCTTTTTGTAAGAATCATTAAAAAAAGGAAAGTCAAATGGTAAATCAAGGCTAACTGAACTGTCATCTAACCCTTCAGGTTTTAAAACGCTATTTGCAACAGGCAGGTATTGTCTTTTGGTTAATGTCTGGTCATAGGAGATCACAACATTCCATGAATAAGGAGGAGTGCCATTCTGAGCATCCAGTCCAAATGAATACTGAAGGCCGGCAGTCACATCAGGCAATTCCTCTGTCGAAATATTAACCTTATCAAAGACGACACTTTTTGTAACAGAAAGAAGGGTTATAGCATTATTCCGTATTTCAGCACTTCCATTGTTATAAGTAACCTCCTCTTCCCCTTCTGTATAATCAATAACAGAAAATTTATCTATTGTTCCCTCATATAGTCCATCGGGATCAGCCTCCTCCACTGCCAAAAAGAATTTTGCATTCCCGCCACTTGTTATCTCACCCAGAAGAGGTGTTATGTCAATACCAAGTTCTATAGTCTTATCTGTTGCATAGGTTCCTCCCTGCATATAAAGGTCGCCTCCCTGCATATTAAACACTGGTAGTTCCATCAGCATATCAGGCTTTATCGCATCACTGTCTGATGAGACTCCTGCTGTTATCCTGAGCTTATTTCTTGACGGATGTGTTATTGTTGCTTTAAGTACCAGTTTTGGCTGATAACTGGCTTTTGCTTTTATAACATGAACAATGGGAGAACCGATTCCTCCGTTTGTAGATGGCTCAGCAAGCAACCTGTATGGGACATACGCTTTCCCTTCGTTAGCCCATGAAGGTCCCCAGCTGTTTACCATTAAAAGACCGCCAATCTCCCAGTCACGCATATCAACAATACCATCATTGTTAATATCAATATCATTGGTATATAATCCGTCCCCGTTAAAATCATAACGTATGTTGTCATTATAACCAACAAATGTCATAGCATGATTCACAGCTTCATCCCAGTAAGTAATAACAATCTTCCTCTCTTCTTCCGTCCCGAGCGGCAGAGAGGTATGACTGAAAGAATCGCTCACTCCAGCGGCAAAATTTGCCAAACCCCCCACAGGCGAACCATCCAGCTGGTCATATAACCAGCACTTGAGCGTTTCCAGTCCCTCTGGTGTCGAGACATCAATAGCATATACATTGAGTATTCTGTTTTTCATCCCCCTGTAATAGCTTGTATAACCGGTCATCCATCCGGTTAGTCCCTTTGCCCACATAGTTCCGCCATAGGTTACGACATCAGGACAGCCATTTGATTCGATTATTTCCCAGCCGTC
The DNA here is from genome assembly GCA_003245695.1 of Bacteroidota bacterium. Classification (GTDB taxonomy): domain Bacteria; phylum Bacteroidota; class Bacteroidia; order Bacteroidales; family VadinHA17; genus SR-FBR-E99. The sequence goes on from QKCK01000133.1 coordinate 2,560, forward strand.
AAAATACCATGAACCATAATCTCCACCGCGATTCAGAAAATTATATGTATAATGAGTCGGATACTGATTCACCAGAATATCAGAAGGCAGATCTCTTACAGAATTGATGGCATAGGTGAAATTATATCCTATACCGCTTGCCTGACCGCAACTGCCATTCTGCTGGCTAAAGACCGGTCTGAAGTATTTGTTAAGTGAATTATCCACCTTTACCGGTAATGAAGATTTCCTGTAAAGCCTTGGGATAGTAAGCCTGGGTGTTGCGGCTATCTTTTCGCTATCCTGGGCCGTAAGCGGTCTGAGGGTACATGCAATCCATGGTTCTCCCTCAGGATCAGGATTAAGATTGACCGTCTCCTGACCATAAAACGGGATAATGTTTATTAATAAAAGCAGAGACAGGATTTTTTCTCTCATAGGAAATAATGACCTAATTTACAGTACCAAAGTATACAATTTAAGAGCATAAAACAATCACAAAAATCATATCGAAATCAATTGATTATTACTGTTCTAAAAATGCATACATTTGAAAAGAGCATCATGCGACTCTTTTATAAGTGTTATACCAACTGAGAGATGGCCTGAACCATTACAGAAAAGAGAGATAAAGATCAATTTAGGTGGTTTCATCCCAAAATGCAGCCAAATGGAGCAGAAGATCCTTCTAAGAATAATAATAACAGGGAGAGTACAGGGAGTTGGATACAGATGGAATACAGCCAGGGAGGCTACAGGTTTAGGTATCACCGGTTATGTAAAAAACATGCCCGATGGCACAGTATACATTGAAGCAGAAGGATATCCCGATCAACTCGATTTCTTTATCTCCCGTTGCAAAGAGGGCCCTGGAACCGTTGAAGAAGTTATAGCAGAGTCATTTCCACCAGAAGGCTATAGTAAGTTCAGCATTGGTTATTGAAATATAATCTGTCAGCTAAAGATTCTGTTCCGTATCATTTGTGTCTCATTCGGGATTGAATCAGAAAGGGTGTCCAATAGCTCAACAAGTTTTCTGGCCCGGTATTTATTTTGTAAAAGGGTTTTTGATGACTGAATGATGTTTTCTATGAGCATATCCCGGCTTTGCCTTCCCTCCATATAAAGAGCAACTTCATTATACCATAAGAGCACAGGCATATAAACCGTTTTGTCGATATATTGCTTCTCAAGGTTGAGAAGGTTGAACCGTTTGGTAACCGACAACAGCTTAACATACTCTTCTGAACTCAGCAGAGCCTGAAGATATGCTGAGAAGAAAAGATGCCACCGGGTTGCAAAGATCTCCTTTTTATAGGCATCAAGAAATGTTGATGCATAGCTTACAGCCTTCTTAGCCAGTTTGTTGTATACAAGTGTCCTTGTATAGAAGCTGGCAAAACCAATTTTGTTATAAATGCTGTTTGTGTTTTTAAGCTCAGGAACAGAGGCTGTCATTAGTTTCAGAGCCCTCTCATACTTTTTACTACGGAGCAATACTCCACACAGGTTGGCAAGATAAAAGAGGTGATCACTGTTTTTCTGCCGTATTGACAGATATCCATACTTCTCCGCCAGATCCAGCTCATTAAGCTTGCTGTGCATCATTGCACGATTTGAATAATAGTTGGCAAGAAGCCTCTTTGAATAGAATACATCTGTCTTAAACAGTTTATCAAGTTCATTGTAAACCACCCGGAGATTATCAAATTCACGATAGTTATAATAGAGAAAAGTAAGTCTGACCACTGCCCTGTAACGTGTATAGCCATCAAGTGCTGAGTCATTGAAAGTGTCGTGCAGAAATTCCCCATAGTGTATAGGCTCGATATCAAGAGTTTCATGCTGTTGTATGATATCAGCTGCGGCCTGGTTAAGTCTGTTGTTTATAGCCATACCCCTGCTGTATGCTGATTCATACTTTTTCAGAAAGTCGTTTGTCGGTTTATAGAATTTTATTCTGACTCTGATAAGGACATAATCTCTGAAATGCTGAACCAGTTCATAGAAACGAAGGAAGAAAAAATGCGAAGGGTTACAGGTTTTAAGCATTGCCAGAATCTGTTTTTCCTCTTCTGGTGTTATTGCATCAAGCATGACCTGCTTCTCGGTAAAGGCAAGCCATTCGTAGAACCTGTCTACATCAGCTTTATCAAGCTCTTGTGTTATCCATCGCTTTATATATGAATATGACCTCTTGTCTATAGCCGGATCATAATCTCGTGGTGTAGCCGGGTTATGACAATTAAAATTTATATCACTCAATATCCGGCCATTGATTACACTTGAAAACTTCTGAATACCCATCAGATAATCAGTCTCATGCGGATATAGATGATTTGCAAAGTTTTTGAATGCAGCCAGTTTTTGTTGCATAACACTATTTTGGAATGAAAATACAACAAAAAAAAGATGGGAGCAACAATAAGCTGCTCCCATAGAAGATGTAAACTGAGTGATTTACTTCAGGAAGTCAGCAACCTCACTATTAAATACTTCTGGTTTCTCAAACATCATAAAATGACCGCATTCAGGTACCATAACAAGCTTGCTGCCCGGGATCTTCTCTGCACCGCTTTTTGCAATGTCTATAGTACGGCCGGGGTTAAGGTACCGGTTTGGTATAAGATTATCATTCTCACCGAAAAATATTAATACAGGCACTTTTATATCCTGCAGATAATCAATAACAGGATTATCGACCATGCCACTAACTGACTGGACTACTGCATAACAGTAAGCGTTAAAATCCGAGGCTGATCGCATAGCAATACGGTCAGTAATCATAAAATCAGCATTATCAGGCAGTCTGTAAAAATTAGTTGCCAGGTTGTTCTGTATAACCTCAGTGGTTGTGAGTCGAACGCCATCGAGGGTCATGACATCTCTGAACCATTGACGCTGCCCCTTGTCAAAAGGTTCAAAACCGGCAGGGTCAACCAGGATAAGCCCTTTAACTATATCAGGATATAGCAGAGATGTGGTAATGGAGATCTGCCCTCCCATAGAGTGACCTGCCAGATAGACTGTGCCAAGGTCAAGTTCTTTTACCAGCTCGTTAATTATAGAGGCATAGAATGTCATCTGACCGCTATGAGGCTGTTTGCTTGATTTACCATATCCGGGAAGATCAATAGAAATACAACGGTAATTCTCTTTCAGAACATCAACATTTCTGATCCAGGCCTGAAGGTAGCTTCCCAGGCCATGGATGAATATGATTGTCTTATCAGAGTTACCCTCATCGGTATAGGCAATGTCATAGCCACTTTCAGGAAGATGAATTTTCTTTACCTCGTGCCTGTAACTCAGCTCATCGAAACTTGCTAATCCCTTTACAGCCTTGTATGGCGTTGAACAGCCTGCCATTATTACTACTGTTAATGCAGTGATTATATATAGTGTTTTTCTAAACATTTCAGTATATATTTTACCGTTAGAACATCAGCCATTTGAATACCACAAAAGCGGTCCACGGATTAACAGGCCTTTCATCCAATCCTCCGTTCACAGCACTTCCATAAGCACTTTGCCTGCTATCATAAAAGCTTCCAAGCATAAGGTAAGCAGCATGTAACTCCAGGCTCATAAAAGGCCCGAAACTGTATGCAATATTGCCATTCACCTCTGTGCCGATATGATAACCACCTCCCAGAGGTTGAACATTACTCATTGCATATGCAACACCGGCTTTGGTGTTTAACCTGTTAGGGATTAATCCCCTGGACACATTCAGTGTAACCCCTGTCATTCCATAACCCATATTTGAAATGTCAAGAATAGCGGGTGTAAAACGGTTCACCACATTGCCATGAGGCATCAGCAGATATGATCCGGAACTGATAAAGATTGCCCCTGGAGCTCCCCATTGATTTCCGGTAATAACCCCGGAGTATTTCCCATCATTTAATCCGTCTGAGTCACCTGATGAATATATTGCATCAAGGGTAACAACGTCATTTAGTGTCTGTCCATAACGATAAGACACTCTTACGTTGGCAGCATATCCGAAAATGTCAACAGCCCGGCTCCAGTCACTTTCAGAAACAAGCTGATTTGTTAGTGTATCAGCCCGGCCAATATTGAAGTTTACAAACCCTGTTATCATTAATGGGTCAATCCAGTGTTCGGTGTTTCGTCCAAAGAATGTCCCAAGCCAGACAACATCTGCCCTGTAAGGCACATTTCCAAAACTGAACTTATAAACACCGTTGTGTGTTGCAAGAAGGCTGTTTAGGCCCTGTCCAAGTATTGAGACGCCGCCGGCACCCGAAGCCCTGTCACGCATATAATATGCAGAGGCACCCATCTTCCATGTACGCGTCACATCCTTTTCTCCTGTCAGCTCAAAGAGTGATACATCGTCATTAAGCTGTATATAATTTTCATACAGCTTATAGAAGCCTGCTTTTATACGTGAGAAATCCCAATCCTGTCTTACAGATATCCCTACACCGTCAGTCCCGAAATAGGCTAACCGGTATCCTGTGGTTGTCATTTTGTCAAACAGGGTCCTGTAAGGATTGTATGGGGTGTCGAAAATGCGCTGCAGACCAACATTGATATACAAACGGCTGGTAGGATGAAGTTCCAGTTCAAGGTTCTGAGTCTGGAGATTGACCTGATCAGCAGAGAAGCCACCTCCGAAGTTGCCTCCCACACCATAGGCTGCATCACCCCATGTCCAGTCAAGCTCGAAAGAGGCCCTCAGAGTCGCTTTCCCGTTAAATAGATGGGGCTGATAAATAAAGAATGGTATCAGGCGCTGCTCAACATAAGCACTGGTAAGTGAATCGCTTGTTTTGGTGGTATTACCTCCAAACAGTCTGCCTACTACCTGCCCCTTTAAAAAGTCATTCTCAGGATAAATATTTGAAATAACAGCCTGGTTTATATAATAGCTTATAAACTGAAGCTCCTTATTTGCCTTCAGCGGCACCTCCTTTGAAAAATATTGGTTTGTGGGTATCTGGGCAGAAACGGTTGCTGCAACAAAAATCAGTATTGCCAAACCTGTTGTTTTTTTCATTGGTCTGATCCTTATTAAATTTATTCGTCAAGGATAAAACAAAAGGCCAGAATTGAACACTCTTCAGCTCTATTCCGGCCTTTTGGCATTCGGTTATTATTCTTCTATTTTAATAAAAGTCTGTACATTGGTGGTACCTAAAGCGCCGCCGTTGCTGCTTCCGAATCCTCCGGCAACAGTAGGAGGTGTGGCACCTATGCTTGGCTCAGTCTGAACAACCTCATACTTCATAGTGTAGCTGTTGTCTGCTTCCTTGGTTATCTGGAATATACCTTCGCTCGTTACTGCTGTTGGTGAACTTTGGTTAAGTTCAATGGTCCAGATAGTACCTGATGTGGGCTCTGTCTGGGCAAAAGTCCCGGTATAGGTTGTCTTGGCACCATCAGCAAACGACTCAACAAGGTAAGTATTGTTTTCTTCAAACTTTGCATAGATCGAATCAATACTAAAATAGTATGACAATAAGACTGCCACATTAGACCCTGACGAATACCATTCTCCAATTATTCCATCTGTTGACGGATCATACACATCCTCTTCCGTACTCTTTTTGCATGAAACAAACACCATTGCACATGCAATCAAAACCAGCATTACTTTTTTCATCTTGTTCATATTTTGGGTTACTGCACTAAATTGATAAATAGCTCATTATTATAATAGTTAAACATAAATTTCAGAGGGTTGACATAAAGCCAAAAAAGTAAGCTAACCTTATGTATAATTCTCTTTACCTGTAACTTAAATCATTCTCATTGATCTGCGACTAAAATTTTCTTCCCCATCTGATAACGTTGGCGCCCCAGGCATAGCCAATACCGGCAGCAATCATTGAAATGATGGCCCCCTCATTTAACTTTCCTGATTGTTGGGCAAGATGCAGAGATAATATCTGGTCAATCTGGCCGATATGGCCGAATCTCTCAAGATAAATCGTCTGATCATCCTTTAATCCAAGTTCATACAGCAGACTGAAATATGCCGAGCGTTTAAAATGAAGTGCTGCAAGGTAATCAAGCTTTGATTTTTCAACTCCCGATTTAAGAAATGCCTTATCTATACATGTCATCCAGTTTGGCATTGATACCTCATTAAGTCTCTCTTTCATGTGCTTCTCATCAAACACCTTAAGAGACCTCGTTGCCATCTCAGCATTTTCGCATGAAATTGGCTTTTCCGTTCCTCCGAATTCCACACCGGCATCGCGTGACATTGATCCGTCGGTAATAATATGTGTTCCTAACAGCTCATTCCTCCCGAGATTCTTCTGCATCAGCAAAGCACCTCCTCCGGCAGCAAGGTTAAACATGAATGATACTGCACTGTCATTATAATCAATAAAATCTCCGTTACGGTACCCACCTGCAATCAACACTGTATTTATCTCATCATCAGCATACATCATATCGCGGGCGATTTTCATCGCAGCCACCGTAGTACAGCACCGTTGTTGCAGGTCAAGAGCCCATGCGTTTACAGCACCTATACGTTCCTGAATATATATACCCGTAGTGGTAAGCGGGAATTCCTTCCACTCTTCTCCTATGGAAAGGATAAGGTCAATCTCACCGGCCTCAACACCTGTGTTTTTCAGACAATCAATAGCGGCCAGTGCGCCCATCTCCTGGGTGCCATCAGAGGCTCCCGGCATTGACTTCTCTACTATGCCAAGTTTATTTATTATTGCCTCTTCGCTCCATCTGCCAGCTGTTGCCTCTGAAATCTGTGCTGCAGTCATCCTATGCGAAGGGATATATATTCCTGTGCCTGTTATTCCGGCATGAAACTCTGAATTCATCATTCTCTCTTTTTAATAGACAAACAGGTTACTTCCAACCGCCAGCCCGGCACCTGAGGCCATAAACAGCACTTTGTCGCCTCTTTTTACACGACCCTCTTTCACTGCAGTGTGAAAAGCCATTGGGACACACCCCGACCCGGTATAACCGTATCTGTCCATGACAGTGGTGGTCTTATCCATTGAGACACCCAGCTCATTCATAACCTGGCATATTACCGACCGGTTTATCTGAGTAAAGACAAAATGGTCTATCTCATCTATCTCCATGTTATATTTTTCGAGGACCTTTCTGACAATCATTGGCCATAATCGCACATTGCGGTCACCCGGAAGCGGTTTAAGGCTTAAAAGGCCATACTGTCCATTTTCAAGGACCTCTTTTGTAACCGGCATTTTAGTTCCTCCGGCATAGACTCCAATAAAATCATACTGTGTCCCGTCAGTAAGAAGCTGACCGCCTATATATCCGGCCTCAGACTCCTCTGTCCGTTCAAGTACTACAGCACCGGCACCATCAGCAAACAACGAATATCCAAAGGCATCATCAGAACGAAGATATGCCGGCATATTGTATACCCCTATAACTACGGCGCATTTTATTGTACTGTCCGTTGCCATTATCCTGGCAGCATTATCAAGGGCAATTGTAAAACTTGCACATGAAGCTGCCACATCGAATGTTGATGTCCATGCCTCTCTGTTCTGTATCCGCCCCTGAACAATAATTGATGTTGCAGGGGAGATATGCTCAGGAGTATCTGTTCCTACTATTATCATGTTAACATCATCAGCCGATATTCCCGCATCAGCAATTGCCTTAACAGCAGCCTGCGTTGCAAAATCAGCTGTGGTCTCGCTTATTCCTCTGAGATGTGCCATATGACGACTGAAGACGCCCAACTTCTGTTCAAGTTTTTCCTGATTGAAATCCAACCCTGTCAGCCTCCTGAGCTCTGTGTTTGAGATAGGTTCTCCAGGAACATATATACCGGTCCCGGATATTTTTATCTTAAGCATATTTTCTTGTTTTAAATAAATCCCAGTTTCACTGCCTGCTCCGTCAGACTCTCTCTGAAGTCAGGGTGGGCAATAGAAATGAGCGCCCTGGTTCTTTCCCTGACGGTAAGGCCTGTCAGTCTCACGCTGCCCCACTCCGTAACAACATAATCAGTATGACTACGGTGAAGAGTAACAGCACTACCTTCAGGGAGTACAGGAACAATAGTTGATATTGAACCGCCCCGGGCTGTTGAACGACATGCTATAATCGACTTTCCCAGACCATCAGTTCCCTCTATTGCACCTACAGCAGTATCAGTCTGCCCCCCTGTTCCCGAGTATTGCTCAATACCTATTGATTCACTTGAAACCTGTCCTGTAAAATCTACCATAATACAGGTATTTATTGACACCATCCTGCAGTTATGTTTCATCACACAAGGGTCATTGACATAACTGCCTCTAAGAAACTCAACACAGGGGTTGTTATCAAGCCACCTGTACAGTTTCTCGCTGCCCATTGCAAAGGTGCAGATGAACTTATCCTTATGCAGTGTCTTCTTCTTATTGGTTATCACTCCCATCTCATACAGTTCCATCATACTGTCTACCATCATTTCAGTATGAACTCCAAGGTCCTTTTTTGAATGCAGTGACAAGGCCGCTGCATTAGGTATCTCCCCAATACCCAATTGAATAGTAGATCCGTCATCAATGAGACTGGCAATATTTTTACCTATCCGCATAGCTACCTCATCAGGTTGCGGTTCAGGTAATACCGGAGGCTGCTGAGAATTCTCAACAAAAAAGGTCACATCAGAGACATGGACGTGAGTGTCACCATAAGTACGTGGTAACTGATCATTTACTTCAAGCACAACAATCTCTGCTGCTTCGATTATCTCTTTCTCATATGTAATACCCAGAGATAGTGATACAAATCCTTTTTCGTCGGGAGGAGTACATGTACCGAAAAACATATGAGGTCTTTTTACCTTAAGACGGTCAGTGGCGGCCCGGTGCAGCATATTAGGAACATATGTCACTGTTCCTGTTCCGGCTTTGAGTGCCTGACGTGAACCGGGTGCATGAAACCAGCTGCATAGTTCAAAATGACCCTTCATCTCAGGCCTGATGTAAAAGTCATAGGGTTTGAGGGTCAACACTGAGAAGACCTTTACTTCAGTGGCCCATTCCCTGGCAAGATGAAACTTAGCCATGCAACCCTGTGGCTCTGAAGCACACTGAGCAACAATAATATCAGTATCACTCTTGATATGGCTGACTGCCTCCTCAATACTAATAAGTTTTCCCTTGTATATACTCTCGTTTAAAGTCATAGCTATTCGTTTTTATTACCTGTAAGTGAGGCTGTTGACTTTATCGTAAGAAAATGAACTGTCAACGCCGAAATAACTGAAATCACTATTGCCATGGAGGCAGCTATAGCCGGATTCTGTGTACGCCCGGTAAAATATCTGTCAAGGAGACCAAAGCTCATATTCTGAGCATTTACAAGCCACGGGAAGAGATAGTAAACCAGGAAATATACTGTCAGTGCAGTCAGAGACCCTGTAATAGCTGTGTTTCGTGATACGTTTTTAAAAAATATACCAAAGATTATTGGCACAAATGCTATTGAAAAAAATGAATAGACCCCGTTTTGTGCAAAAATGGCAACACTAAGGTTGGGGTGCATTAACTGCATTGATGATGCAATGAATGCTGCTATTGCCATACAGATAATCACTATACGGTTTATCAGGATATATTTCCGGTCATCTTTTATCCGTCCACCCATCAAAGGTTTAATAATATCTGAGGTAATTGTTGTGCTGACGCTCTGAATCAATCCTTCAATGGTAGAGAGACCTGCACTGAGTAATCCCATTATTACCAGCAATCCGATACTTATTGCCACCCAACCCTGTGAGAAAACCTTCACAACATATGCAGAGACAACCCCATCAACTCCAAGACTCTTTCCATTCAGTATCAGGTCAGGAAATGTCAGCCGCGCATATAATCCGGTAATTACTACCATGTAAAAAAGAAACTGTATTATCAGTGAAGAGGTCAGAAAACGGTTAACATCACTCTCCTTTTTAAGCAATAATGATTTGGTAATGATATGTGGCTGGCACACGACAGCGATACCAACAATAATCTGTGCCACAAAGATCTCAAAGAAGTCTCTGAAAAGAGGACTGCCGGGGTTTGTGGTTTGAGTGAGCACCGGGTCAACTGACTTAAGCTTATCAAAGAATGAGAAAAGACCATCTTTGAGGTATTCGTATCCTGATGCCAGGAGAATTACAGCCACAATCACCATTACAAACGCCTGAATGGTATTGGTATACACCATTGAATTTGCACCTCCAAACATCATGTAACCAAAAACGAAGATGATTACAAACAGAAGTGTCCATATTTCGTCTACATTAAGTGCCTGGCTCACCACTTTTGTTACAGCAACAAGAATAAGAACGATAAACGTTATAAGAAGGAATGACATTATTCCAATGAATAGTGCATATCCCTGGCTCTTGTACCTGTGTCCGATCCAGCTTGCCAGTGTGAGGGCCTTGACACTCGTACCATATCTCCTGAAGCTTTTTGTCAATACTACCAGTGATGTCAGTGAAGCCAGGGGAAAGACAATACCAAAGGAGATAAACCCGCTTATGCCGTAGTTGGCTATAAGACCGGGGTTAATCACAAAGGTAGCTGCGCTTGTCATTGATGCCGCCAGGGAAAGGCCTACAAACCAGGGAGAGAAGTTAAGACTGCCGACTGCATAATCACTTATGCTTTTTGTCCGTAACGCTCCACGGATTACAAAAAAGAGTATCAGGGCTGCATAGAGTACTATTAGTATCCACCCTCCTGCTATTTGTGCTGTAGTAGCCATATTGATAATATATAATCTCTTTTATACTCCCTTATCAGAAAACATGAAGATTAGATGGTCATCCCACCATCAACGCTCAATACGGCACCGTTAATATAGGCAGCTTCATCTCCTGCGAGGAAGAGATATGCAGAGGCAATTTCTTCCGGCGCTCCCAGTCTGCCAGCCGGAACCTTTTCTTCCATTGACTTCAGAACATTCTCTGGCATTTTCTTTACCATTTCAGTGGCTATAAACCCGGGTGCAACAGCATTTACCGTAACTCCTTTACGCCCAAATTCGCGGGCCATGGTCTTGGTCATTCCAATAAGACCTGCCTTTGTTGCCACATAATTTGTCTGCCCGAAGTTACCATACAATGCTACCACTGAAGAAGCATTCACTATCCTTCCATAACCCTTCTCAACCATTACAGCACCGATACATTTCGAGCAGTTGAACACTCCAGTCAAATTTACATCAATAACCTGTTGCCATTGTTCAGGGGTCATCTTTTTTATTGTTGAATCCCTTGTTATCCCGGCATTATTGATAAGGATGTCTATTCTTCCATACTTCTCATATGCCTTATTTGTTGCAGCTTCAACTTCAGAGAAAGAGGCAGTGTTAACCTTTTCAAAGGATGCAATGCCACCGGCCTTTTCTATTTCAGCCACAGTATTACTACCTTTCTCTTCATTAACATCCCAGATTATTACTTTGCATCCCTCAGCAGCAAACATGATTGCGGTGGCACGTCCTATACCTTCTGACCCTCCGGTTATTACGGCAATTTTATTCTCAAGTCGGTTCATAGTATTAATTTTATTTGATGTTTTCAACTATCAGTGCTGTCCCCTGTCCGCCTCCTATACAAAGAGTAGCAAGACCCCTGGAAACATCACGTCGTTTCATTTCATATATCAGTGTAGTAAGTATTCTTGATCCTGAGGCCCCGATAGGATGACCCAGAGCTATTGCTCCGCCGTTAACATTAACCTTTGAGGGATCAAGCTTCAGATCTCTTACTACTGCCAGTGACTGAGCGGCAAAAGCTTCATTTGCCTCAACAAGATCTATATCTTTTATTGAAAGACCGGCTTTCTTCAGTGCCTCCAGTGTTGCCGGTACAGGGCCATACCCCATTATCGCAGGATCAAGCGCTGCATTACCGTATGATAATATTCTTACCAGTGGTTTTACCCCCAGCTCCCTGGCTCTCTCCCCTGACATGATAACCAGCATGGCAGCACCGTCATTAATGCCTGATGCATTGCCTGCAGTTACGGTACCATCCTTTTTAAATGCAGGCTTTAAAGAAGCCAGCTTTTCGATGCTAAGCCCATGTTTTGGAAACTCATCCTGATCAACTATGATCGGATCACCTTTCCTTTGAGCGACGCTTACCGGAACAATTTCTTCATTGAAAACCCCGGCCTTTTGTGCTGCCTCAGCTCTGTGTTGACTCTCAAGGGCAAACATATCCTGTTCTTCGCGACTTATTTTCCATCGCTCTGCAATGTTTTCCGCCGTTATTCCCATATGATAGTTATTGAATGAATCAGTAAGCCCGTCTGAGATCATACTGTCAACAATCTGCCCATGACCCATCCGATACCCGGTACGCCCCTGCATTAAAAGGTATGGAGCATTTGACATGCTCTCTGTACCACCTGCAAGAATAACGTCAGCATCACCCAGCTGTATAAACTGTGCTGCCATTGAGACTGCCCTGAGACCTGAACCACACAGCTTGTTTATTGTCATTGCTGGCTTGCTCTCTGGAACACCTGCCCTGACCGAAATTTGTCTGCTGATATTCTGGCCCAGTCCGGCTGAAAGAATATTTCCTGTAATTGTCTCTGATATATGTTCAGGATCTATACCTGCTCTCCTGATAGCCTCACTGGCAGCAATGACTCCCAGCTCAGTGGCACTTAGTGATGATAATGATCCTCCAAAATTACCTATGGCTGTTCTTACTGCCGATACTATTACTATTTCTTTCATAGGATTATTTTCTTAATTCTGCACTAAGAAAATCCTTTCATTTTCCAGATTTAAAATCAAATAGTAACTATCAGGGGTTGACTTATAAGACTCAATAAAAACAAGTATAGACGCATCTTCCTGTATTTGTGCCTTTTACGCAAACACATAACCCCTCCGACCAACATTATGAATTGCACATTACATTTCACTGATAATTAATTATTAATTACCCGTTTACGATTACCCTTTTTATCAGTTATTTAAATGACAATAATGAGGGTCGATAAATGGTGGTAAAATTGATATACCAACAGCAATGAACAGATAACATGACCAGCAATTCCGTTATACCTCTGAAACAAAATAAGATGATCAGTCATTACCTATACCCAGGTAATGACTGAAATTCTCTTTTTGCCATCCATTTTAACGATCAGGTCTTTCTCAAACCTGATATGTGATACATATTTTCCTTTCTTGATTACTGTCTGCCTGTTAAGTATATCCCAGTTCAGTATTGAACCTCTGTCAGCATGCTGAACAGAGAAGTAGCCTACATTCATTGAGGTCACATTGTGAAAAAAATGAGATCCTGACGAGGCATCCAGAGGAAAATCCTCAAGGCTTGTTTCGATAATGATTTTTGCATTACATATCTGAGGCCATGTTACAGGAATACCTATCCATCTGTCCCGGGTACCCCATCTTCCCGGACCCAGTAAGACATACTGCCGGTTTAGTTTCAACATTTCATTGTTAAAAATGGCAATCTCATCAGCAATCTCCTGGGTCTTTGATTTATCAAATGTCTCTCTGTTAACATAAATTACATCACAAATATTTGCGATAAGTCCGTTGCCCATGCTTTTCTCAGTATATAAAAGGATATGGGACTGATCTATATCGTCCATCTTCACCTCGTAGTCATGTGAAGCACCTATAATAGGCTTTATCTGTAACAGATAAAAAGAGGCCTTATAATCCTTATCCTTTGTCAGATCAATTGCGAACTCTATTTCAACAGGAGTACCAAGAGCCTCCTTAACAATATCAAGAATCTCAACCAAAGTCTCTGCCAAAGGGATGTACTGGTATTTCAGTATATCAGCAAAATTAACCACCCGTGGTCCTGGTCTGTCAATTCCCGGGTAAACAGCTTTGTTTTCTGAGGAATAAACTGAAGCACAATGCTTTATTACACCATGCTTTTCTGCATCTTCAATACTTAATCGTACAAGACCTACAGTATCTCCTTCCAGCAGGTTAAACTCCTTTTTTGTCAGGTCAATGGCAAAAAATTCAACCTGTGAATTCAGGTACTGGTCCCGCGGGGAGTTATTTTCCAGGTTGGGATATTTTGGGGAAAACCTAAAGGCCTTTTCACCATCGACAACATAAGTCCCCAGCCCCAGGGCAATAACAGCAAATCCATCCTCGGGCTGCATATAACTGTAAGGATAATAGTTATATGACTGGCTTACACCGCTGATGTTAGGATAGAATGCACTGTCGTACTGTTCTCCGACAACCTCCTGTATTATTACGGCCATCCTCTCTTCCTCAATCTTATAGTTTATGGCATTTATATAACTCCTCGCAGTGTCAGAATAGATTGAGGCATAAACAAGCTTAATGGCATCAGTCAGTTGCTTCAGTCTGATCTCTATGTCTTCATTTATGTTCGGCAAAAGGTATGTTTCAAATATTCCGGCAAAAGGCTGCATCAACGAATCCTCAAACAAACCTGATGACCTTACAGCCAATGGTTTGGCAATCTTTTTCAGAATAATGCGCAATTTGTTTACCAGTTCTGTGGAGAGTTTTCCATTGACGAATAATCGCTTTATCTCTTCATAACTGGTCTCAGAGTATATTTTAGCTCTCAGGTTATTATTATCCAGAAACTCTTCAAATTCACTTGTGCCGATAATAAAAGTTCTCGGAGCCTTTATTTTTATTCCTGTGACATAATGTGATATATCGAAATTATAAATAAGAGTATGAATAAAAGCCAGGCCCCGTCCTTTACCCCCCAGGGCGCCCGGTGATAAGAGTATTATATTACTCTCTTCGAGGATAAGAGTCTCATCAAAATCAACTATTTTACCTTTATTCTTCTCATACTTGAGTCTTTTGACCGCATTAATCAGGTGATTTCTGATACTGTCAGAATCTTTGAAATCGCAAACTCTTTTCGGAGCTATCTCTCTTGCCAGCTGAATCTCACCCCTGGCAGCCAGCCATAATGAAAAGTGGTTCTTGCGGGCATGATAAAGAAGAGATTCCGTTGGAATTGAATGAAGCTGTTCCTCAAATTCATTCATATTCTTGGCGCTGCCAATAGCTTTTCCTGTTTCATCCTTATAGATGAAGTCTCCGAAACCGAGATTAAGACTTATAAAATTCTTAATATCTGCCGCTAAGGTGTCGGAGTCTTTATGAATAAAAACACAATTCAGATCAAGTGCTTTTTTCTCATTATCCTTATCAGATGACTCTATAATTATAGGGAGGTCACTTATTTCGCTCTTAATATAATTGACAAGGTCAAATCCTGCATTATCGTCAAACATGTCATCTTTCTGAAACTTCACATCGGTTATAAGGCAAAGGAAATACTCCTTATACTTATTGAATATCCTGATAGCCTCCTCATAGTTTGATGCCATAAGTATCTTAGGTCTGACACGTAGCCGGAGTACCTTATATAGCTCATCCATTGTTGTGACATCGTCAATAATAAGTCTGGTTTGTTCCAGAACGCACTGATAGAGCAATGTCAGATATCGCGAATAGTATTTTGCCGAGTCTTCAACAAGCAGTATTATCCGGCTGTAACCTACTTTTGTGTCGTTTTCAACATTTACATAGTCCTCAAGCTGCTTTACCATGGCAAAGAATATTCTGGAATCGCCATTCCAGACAAACACGTTGTCGATAAGATTTGTCCTTTTCTGTTCGCTTTGAAAAAACTCAACGTACTGATTGTTATTCAGCAAAAGATATATCGGGATATATTTATAGAGAGATTTTAACCTGCCGGCTATTTCGATCGGTGCCTTCCGGTCAACTCCAACCATGATAATGATAAGATCGTAATGTTTTGAATAGAGCTTCTCGAATGCCTCCTCGAACGAAGAGACACCTGTTATTCTTGGAACTGTTGTCAGATTAAGCTGATAATATACTCCGAGGAAATAATCAGAGAATCTCCCCTCCCGTTCCAGGCTATAGGCATCATAAAGGTTTGAAATAATAAGTATCTCCCTTACTTTAAACTTCATCAGATCATGAAAAATATCACGGTCATAATTGTTTTTTTCAAGAAAATTCTGAAGCATCTTCCGCTTGTTAAGCAGGAAGTCTTTTGCTGCCTCGAACTTTTGCTTCAACTCTTCGTCGCCCCTGAACTTTTTTATTGCAACCTCGCCCTGTAATGTGTTCAGGTAATTACATATCAATGTTGAGACATTGTTTATAAGATCCCTCTCCTCCTTCATAAAGGGACCTTCATCGAGATCAGGAAACTCCTTCGTATAAAATACCTCTACCTCCCCAACCTTATCATCAATAGTCAGGAAGGGCTGTCGCTGCCTCCACTTTGTAGGCGTAAAATCAGGTGAGAGGTACTCTTTCCCGTCAAAGAAGATACGCGCAACGGTATATTCAGGGTATTGCCAGGCATCAGGCAGTATATATACAATCTGGTTTAAAGCATTCTCCACCGACTTCTCAGACTGAAGGATGGACGTTGTCTGATTAATACACGACAGCTCCTTCAGACGTTCGGTCTTTTCATACAATAGTTTTTTAAATCCCTTCTCCGTAGCAATAACACGGTCAAGTCCATAAATAACATTAATAAAACCGGTGATCAATAATGCCAGTGTCTGAACAAACTGTCTCTCTTCAACAAGGAATACATCCTCATCAGGCAGGTAATAAACACCTGAATAATAAACATCTATTGATCCCTCTTTCGTTGAAATTGTTTTAAACCGGGCATTTATTGCCAATGGCGTCTCAACCACTCCCGGTGATGAATACTCCTTGTCATCGTATCTTATTACCGATGTGATCCGGTCCGGAAACCTGAATGCCCTTGGGATCACTTCAGTTATCTCTGATAATGTGCTTTCAATTGTCAGACCATTCCTTAAAACATTTGAAACCTCACTGATGGTGTTAAAAATCCTTGCTGCTCCTTTTCCTGATTGACTCTTATCCCCCTCTTTGTCAGCAGGGTACTCTATCTCATCTCCCTTGATTATATTTAAAAAGCCGGTGATCAGGTTTGCCAGATTGCTCAGCACCTCCCTTTCCGACTTCAGGTAAGCTTCCCTGTTACTTACAGGAAAGCCTTTCAGGTAATAAAACTCTATACTTCCTGCCTTCTGGTCAATTGTCTCAAACTCCTCCCTCAGGCTCCACAGTGTATCAGAGAGGTCTTTACCTGAACTCAGATATTCCTTGCCTTCATAAAAGATTCTGGCAACAGCAAATTCAGGATAATGCCACGACTTAGGCAGATCTTTGCATATCTGTGAAAGGGTATCCTCAATGTTCTTCTCCCCGCTGAAAAGCCTTGTCTGTGCCTTTCGGAAATGATATTCTGCTTCATTTGAATGATCAGATGTCCCCGCAGTTGAATTCAAATAGTTACAGACAAAAGTCGAAATGTTTTCAAGCAACTGTCTCTCTTCATTTAAGAAAGGCCCTTCATCGGCCCTCGGAAACTGTTTTGAGTAAAAGACATCTATTGCTCCCCACTTTTTATCAATTGTTTCAAAAGTCTGTTTCTGAATCCACCTCGTCTCCCTGAAATCTTCAGTGCAGTACTCCCGGCCTTCATACTTAATCCTTGCTTTGGCATATTCAGAAAACTGCCATCCTTTGGGTATCTCTTTTACTATTTCATTTAATGTATCTTCAACCGAACCTCTTTTATTTATTATCTTATTTATCAGATAAATAACTGACAATCCTTTTTGACTCTGGATCTTTTCTGCCAGAAGCTTTTGCATTTCCTTCTGTAAATGGGATACATCTTCCATTTTGCTATAGGTTCAAAGATTAATCCTTCGATAATTAAATCAATTAAACTACACTGTTGCTGAGTTATTAGAATAATAAAAGGTGTTGCAAAGGGGTTGTCCCGGATCAGAGCCAGACAATTTTTTTCTTTACTGATCCAAAACAAAATGAAAGTTATAAAATTATCCCGATAAATAATTATTCGTACCTTGGATAAAACTTGATAATAAAATATTTAATTCTGTTTATCACTTCTTCATTAACCTCAAAAAAACAGTAATTATGTCTAATCCAGTTGATGCTTTCATGGCGAAAATTATCGTCAAAAATCCTGGTGAAGTTGAGTTTCATCAGGCCGTTAAAGAAGTAGCGGAATCAATTATGCCGTTCATTCAGGAAAATCCGAAGTATCTTTATCCCAAAATCCTGGAAAGGATTGCAGAGCCTGAACGGATTATCATTTTCAGGGTCCCCTGGATGGATGACAAGGGAGAAATCCAGATTAACCGTGGCTACAGAATAGAGATGAACAGTGCTATCGGGCCATACAAAGGTGGATTAAGGTTTCATCCTACAGTAAATCTGGGCATCCTTAAGTTTCTTGCTTTTGAACAGGTCTTTAAAAACAGTCTCACAACACTTCCAATGGGTGGTGGTAAAGGAGGATCAGATTTTGATCCCAAAGGTAAGACTGACAATGAAGTCATGAGATTCTGCCAGTCATTTATGAATGAACTTTTCAGACATATAGGAGCTAATACAGATGTGCCAGCAGGAGATATAGGTGTTGGGAGCCGGGAAATAGGATATATGTTTGGCCAATACAAGAAGCTGAAAAATGAATTCACCGGAGTGTTAACCGGTAAGGGGCTGGAGTGGGGAGGAAGTCTGATAAGACCTGAGGCAACAGGTTACGGTCAGGTCTATTTTGCAGAGGAGATGCTTAACACACGCGGTGATAGTCTGAAGGATAAGATATGTACGGTATCAGGCTCGGGCAATGTAGCTCAGTTTGCTACGGAAAAGGCAATTCAGATGGGAGCAAAAGTGGTTACTCTGTCTGACTCCAGCGGCTATATTTATGATGCTGATGGAATAGATGAAGAGAAACTTGCCTTTGTAATGAACCTGAAAAATGTCAAACGAGGGAGGATCAAGGAATACGCTGACAAATACAGGTGTAAATATGTAGAGGGGAAATCGACACCATGGGATGTCCCTTGTCAGGTTGCATTACCTGCAGCCACGCAGAATGAGATTAATGGTGCCGATGCTGAAACATTGATAAAGAACGGGTGCTTTGTGGTCTCTGAAGGATCAAATATGCCTTCCACACCCGATGCAATTGAGGTGTTCCTGAAGCACAGGATTCTCTATGGTCCGGGCAAAGCCGCCAACGCTGGAGGTGTTGCCACCTCAGGCCTGGAGATGAGCCAGAACTCAATGCGTCTGCCATGGACCAGACAGGAAGTTGATAACCGCCTGCATCAGATAATGAAGGATATTCATGCTACCTGTGTGAAATTCGGTAAAGAGAAAGATAATTATATCAATTACGTCAACGGTGCAAACATTGGCGGTTTTGTTAAAGTAGCTGAAGCAATGCTGGCACAGGGACTGGTATAATACTTTTAAATGCCTGTTTTTGTCCTTTTCAGCCATAACCACATTGCTGATCATAAAACAGCAGGCTGAATAAAAATTTCAGCGGGCTGCTGTTTTCTGGATAAAAACAGGCATTTTTATGCCTTATTGTTTTCTTTACCGATAACTATTATTGATCTGTCTATTAAACTCTGTTAAAAATGGATAAGCCAAGAAAGAACATCTTCAGAGAGACTTCATTTGAGCTTCTAATGCAAAAAAGGATTCGCTACGTATTATTGATATGCAGCAAATACGATGCCTTCATTATGGAAGAAGAGGGAAAGATAGATGAGAAAGTATTCAATGATTATGTGACTTTTAATCTTCGTTACGCTCCACAGTTTATTCATGTCGAATCGGCTGAAAAAGCGATAGAGACACTTAAGAAAAGACAGATTGATCTCATTATTAATATGTTAAGCATTAATGACAGAGACCCTTTTGACCTTTGTGCTGATATTAAAGATACCTACCCTGAGATACCTATAGTAATTCTTGCTCCTGATTCCAGGGAGCTCTCCCTAAGGCTTAGCAATGTAGACCTCTCATCAGTTGACTTCGTCTTCAACTGGTTGGGAAATACCAACATTCTGCTTCCTATTATCAATCTTATTGAGGATAAACTGAACCTTGATGAAGATAACAAACATGAAGGGATACAATCTATTCTCCTGGTTGAGGACTCTATAAAAATGTCTTCTATTTATATCTGCCACCTCTATAAAATTGTCCTTGAGCAATTCCGTGAATATATGATAGAAGGGCTTAACGAGCATCAAAAGATGATGCAGATGCGTGGAAGACCAAAAATACTGCTTGCAACTACCCATGGTGAAGCGTTCAGCCTGTTCGAGAAACACAAATCACAACTCCTTGGTGTAATAACAGATGTTGATATCAAACAGGATGAAAAGGAGAAAACCGAAGAGTTTTTTAAACTGGTAAAGAAATATGATATCCCTCTGCTCATTCAGTCAGCAGATCCGGCAAATAAAATATATGCCGAAAAATATGGTAACGGCTTCCTGAGCAAAAATTCCAAATCACTGGCCACAGAACTCCGGTCGTTTATGAAAGCCCACTTCTCATTTGGCGATTTCATCTTTTCTGATCCCCAGACAGGAGAAGAGATAGCAAGGGTTTCTGACCTTCAGAGCTTCCAGCGTAAACTTTTTGAAATCCCTGATGATTCACTACGTTTTCACTTTTCAAGAAACCATCTTTCTAAATGGCTGAATGCCAGAGCCATGTTTTCATTGGCTGAGTTTTTTAAAAATATCAGTCCTGATGATTTTGTGAGTATGGATCAAAACCGTCGTTTTATTTTCGATATTATCGCCAACTTCAGGCTCAACAAAGGCCATGGGATTATTGCCCAGTTTTATCGCGAGCAATTCGATGAATATCTCACATTCACCAAAATCGGAGAAGGATCTATAGGGGGAAAAGCAAGAGGACTGGCATTTCTTGATTACGTCATCAAACAAAATGAATATTTTGAAAGTTTTGACGAAACAAATGTATCAATACCTCGTACTGTTGTTCTCAGCACTGAGATCTTCGATGAGTTTATGACCGAAAACAACCTTTATGAAATAGGATTATCACAGCAGAGCGACAAAGAGATTCTTGACGCATTCATAAAAGGGAAGCTTCCTGTAAGAATCCATAAGGACCTGAATCTTTTCATCTCCATCATCAATGGCCCGGTTGCAATAAGATCGTCGAGTCTTCTTGAAGACTCACACTTTCAGCCTTTTGCAGGCATCTATTCAACATATATGATCCCCAAGGTTGACGATGACGATGCAATGCTTGATCTGCTCAGTATTGGAGTGAAGAGCGTTTATGCCTCTGTTTTCTATAAAGCCAGCAAAGATTATATGACCGCTACTGCAAACCGGATTGAAGAAGAAAAAATGGGTATAGTACTTCAGGAGGTATGCGGACAACAATATGAAAACAGGTTCTATCCTACTATCTCAGGTGTGGCAAAATCAATTAATTTCTATCCTATTGAACCTGAAAAATCTGAAGACGGATTTGTAAGCCTCGCTTTTGGTCTGGGCAAATATGTTGTCGATGGAGGGTCAACACTTAGATTTTCTCCCAAATATCCAACCAAGGTGCTGCAATTGTCTGATACCAACATGGCGCTACGTGAAACCCAACATGAGTTCTATGCCCTTGATCTGAATCCCGACAGTTTTATCCCCAGCACAGACGAGACAGTAAATATCCTTAAACTGAAAATCAGTGAAGCAGAAAGAGATGGTTCACTGAATTTTGTCGCCTCAACCTATAACCATCAGGAAGACATAATAAGGGATGATATGCAGGGTAAGGGACCAAGGGTCATTACCTTTGCCCGCATACTGAAGTACGATCTCTTCCCTCTGGCCGACATAATAAAAACAATCCTTGAAATCGGCCAGCAACAGATGAATAATCCTGTCGAGATTGAGTTTGCAGTAAACATCGATCCCGAACGAAAAAAACCTATATGTTTTAACCTCCTGCAGATACGTCCTATTGTTGAAAACAATGAACTTGTAAAAGACAAGATTGAGAACGTAAGTCAGTCTGACACAATTGTTTTTTCAAACTCAACCCTCGGAAACGGTACAATAAAAGGAATATGCGATCTGGTTTATGTTAAACCCGAAAACTTTGATCCTTCAAAAAACAAGGAGATTGCTGCCCACCTTAATGACATAAATGACAGGTTCCTGGAAGAAGGAAGGAACTATGTGCTTATGGGACCAGGAAGATGGGGCTCTACAGATGAGTGGAGAGGGATACCAATAAAATGGCAGCAGATATCTGCTGCACGGATAATTGTTGAATCAGGCCTTGAAAACTATCGTGTTGACCCCAGCCAGGGGACGCACTTTTTTCAGGATGTCACTTCATTCAGAGTAGGCTATTTTACAACTAATCCATATATCGGTGATGGCTTTACTGATACTGAATTTCTTTCAGCTGCCAGCCCGTTTTTTGAGGATGAATATATTAAACATATAAGATTTTCAGAACCACTGGTTATAAAAATAGACGGCAGAAAAAAACTCGGCGTCATAATGAAACCCGGAACCTGAAGCCATACAAAAAACCTCAATCATCAGCTTCAGTTAATTACCCAATAATGAGACAGCTATTTATCAACATGGTTCTGCTGCTGCTTTTGCCAGGCATTCAGTCATCAGCTCAGAATTATCTGAGAGTAACAGGAACCGTTACTGAGGCTGAAACGAATACTCCTTTACCGGGAGTGTCAGTCATTCTCAAAGGGACTGACATAGGAACCATAACTCAACTCGAAGGAAATTACGCCATAGACATCCCTACTGAGAGCGATCTGCTGGAGTTTTCTTTTGTCGGAATGGAAACACAGATAATATCAGTTTCCGGCAGGAACAGGATTGATGTTGCTATGCATCCTGCCATAAATACACTGCACGAATGGCTTATATGCGGGAAAAGCTTCCTTGAACCTGCTTTATCATTCTCATCACGGTTTCCGTTTAGCATCGGGGCCGGTTTCCTTGATAAAGATCTGCAGTATTGTTGTAATAACGGCAATGATATACACCTGGGGTTAATTTACGGAACTGACTTTAAGAAAAATCAAATATTTCATTCAAAGGCCGGAATAGACAATATAGGCATCACAAAACGCCCCCTGGGTGTCATGGCTGAATATAACAATTTGTCTCTCTCTGGAAGTGAAGGTGATACTCTGATCTCGGATTACCGTTTCACTCTTTCCATGAACAGGATACTCCGCAACATATCAATTGAACTGGGAATGGGATTACAGGGTTATAACACTCAGTCAAATATAGGTTACGGCGGCAGAATCAGCATAATGAATGAGTTTGATGACTCATATCCCAGACATACCTTTGCAATTCAATCAGGCTTTTGGTATTGGGGTGACTATAACGAATACAACATCTCCGTAAACCTGTTTATGAACAACAGCAAAAATATCACAGACAGTATACTGAGAAGAACCAGGTTAGGATGCGAAATAAAACAGATTGATAAAGTCAGGTTTGCGTCAATAACGTTCGGATGCCGCTTTCTGATTAAAAAGCTTGTTGTGGGATGTGGGTAAGATTACCTGATCAGCCTCGTTACTGATAAATCTGTTTTGAAAGATGTAGCAGACAACACCTGTTTAACCTCTTCGTAAACCCTTAATACTAACCAATAACTCATCTCAATGCCCGGGTCTAAAATACAAAACAAACACATAAGAATCTTTTTAAGCAGTACCTTCAATGATATGCATGCCGAACGTGATGTCATTATGAACAGGGTCTTCCCTGCTGTTTCACAGATATTGGCACCGAAACAGATAACTCTGCAGTTTATTGATCTCCGCTGGGGTGTCAACACACAGGATATAGAAGAAAATGAGCGTGAGAATTTTGTCTTGCAGGAGTGTCTGTCAGAGATAGAGACATCACGCCCGTTCTTTATCGGACTGCTGGGTAACCGTTATGGCTGGATACCACCTACTGAAAGCTGGGATAATGTTGTTAATGCAATGTCAGAGACAGAACGCCGGTTTATTCACGCTGAATCATCGACACCAAAGAGTGTGACAGAACTTGAGATTCTCTTCGGTGCACTAATCGACCGGAATTTCCTGCGCAGAAGCCTCTTCTGTTTTCGCGCTGAGGAGGTGTACGATAAAATGGATGACGCCTCTGTCAGAAAGTACTGCGACAGCGATGAGGAGACAAAAAATAAACTCTTGCAGTTAAAACAGAAAATAACTGATGCTTACCAGAATACAGGTCATGAGACAAACCTGTATCAGTACACATGCGACTGGGACGGAAGGCAGCTGACAAAGCTTGACGGATTGGGTGAGTTCCTTACTGAATCTATTGTCAAAGAGGTTTTGTTGTACGAGTGTTCTGATGCAACCATTAACCCCGGGAATGAATTTCATCAGCTTCAGGGCATTGACCATGAAAAGATTGAAAGGAGTAACAACCACTTCCTGGGCAGAGAAAAAACATTACAGGAGTTGCTTGCATTCTGCACAAAAAATAATACACGGCCATTAATTATCGTCTCTCATTGCGGATTTGGGAAGACAGCCCTTTTATGCAAACTATGGTCCCTCCTTGATGCCTCTGATGAGTTTATCCCCCTTATCCATTTTACCGATAAAGGGCAGTTAAATAATAACCCGGTTACTATGCTGAAGAAATGGCTCGCTGATGAACGGCTGGGATACGATAAATATTTCAGCATGGATCAGGATGTTGAGTTCAGTGAGCTGGTCTTTCACTTTAAAAAGGCATCGAAGAGTTGCACCGCAAAAAAGAAGATTGTTCTGCTGGTGGATGACCTTCAGCTTACGGAATATCCCGAAACCGTTATTGACTTCTCCTGGCTGCCTGATAATGCTGCCATTATTGCCACATCTGACAGATCATGGCCTCTATTATCTGCCGGCAATGTCAACGGTGATTTAATGATGCTTGATGGCCTGACTGCTGAGGAGGCAAGAGAGATGATGGAGGCACTGCTGAAGATGAGCGGCAAAAGTCTTCCGGCTGCCGTTATGGATACATTCCTGAGCTTCAGCTATGAAGGCTTCCGCAGCTCATCCTGTCCATTATGGAACACTCTGATGACCAGAAAGCTTACCAGGCTCTCTTCTGATGACTACCTGAAGATTAAAGAACGCCCCGAGAGAGATGAGGCTCTGAAGATACAGAACTACCTCACAGAGGCCGTAAACAAATCCCACCCACATCCAGAGCCTCTGTTTTTATCATTGATCGAAGACTCTTCTCACTTTGTAGATTTCACCTTTACATGGCATCTTGCCAAATTTATAGCTGCATCAGAAAAGGGACTCAGGGAGTCTGACCTGCAGATCCTGATGAAGGATATCTGGGATTCTCTTGCCTTCACCTCAGTCAAACACTGGCTTGGAGAGCTGATTACTACTGACCCCAGGACCGGACTCATCGACTTTGCATATGAAGGTTACCGTAACATCATGAGAATGCCCACAGAAAGCATGTTGCCATATTATCAGGCTCTGCTCGATCATCTTGGACATCTGCGCGATGAAGTCAGAGATGACGCAGTTGCAAATAATGAAATGCCATACCTGGCCCTGAAACTAAAAGAAGGAAGGCTATCTGAATACCTGTTGTCTGATATCGACTCTGAGTTATATCATATTATGGTCAGGGCATTGTCTGATTATCTGCTCAGCGATCAGGAAACAGCAGCTGCCTGGTGTAATGATGCTTTTACAGTTGCACCGCTTAATACACTGCACCTGGTAACCAATGTGGCTGAAAGAATAATAGTTCTGGGTCAGAGAAAACTAGCTGATCAGTTACTTCGATTTGCCCTTGGATGCATTACAGACAAGACTGAAGATGAACAATTTGCTTATGAGCTTGACCGCGTAAGAGTGAATATTGCAACTCTGGCAGCCGATAACAATGACCGTGAAATATCAGATAATCTTTCGGCATTCGTTCTAAATACCGGATTTGATAAACGTGAGACAGACAGCAGGTATGCTCCGCTTTTAATCAAAGCAGCCCGGATACAGGCAAACATCCTCTTCAACCGTAATGAAGAGGCAGCTCTAAAAATGACAGGATATCTCATCAATGAACTGGAGGAGCAGATACATACCTTTGATAAAACTGAACTGCTTGACGATCTGGCTTCAGCTTACAGCCTTCTCTCCATGATTTACAGTAAAAAGGAAGTGAATGACAGTCAGAATGCACAAAACTACTTTATGGCAAGATTCTCGGGTGAGCCATGGGCTTTGGCACATTATAACCACTTTGATACTGTACTCCGTCAGGCAGGCTTTTTGTCACTGGCACATCAGTCTTTCGCCGCAGACCTGCTGTTCAATGAGGTAATAAGTACTGCTGAAGAGCTGACATCATTTTTCCCTGATAATATACTACTCTTCACAGCAATGGTACAGTCAAAACTATGCACATATAGCATGAAGAGAGAGGAGGAAGATCATTCAGCCAACGTCAGGAAATGGCTCACAAAACTGTCAGAGTATAATATTACTGAGACAGTGGATATGTCTGTTCAGTGCCTGCTATATCTCTACAGAATGAATAATGATGACTTCACGGCAGAAAAAATAGCAGATATTGTTCAGAACAGTATTGATCTCGATATGTTACAGAGCTCCGGGAAGGCCAGATATATGGCCACCCTTTATCAGATCATCACCATATTCTCGTCAGAAACAGATGATATATTCAGTGAGACAACTGCTTCAGAAGCACTTGCTATTGCTGAAGAGCTGTTGCTTATGAGAAACGACCCCCAGGGAGCCTCCTGTTTCATTGATTTTTACAACAAGGTAAAGAAAAATGCATCACCATCAGATGCCCTGGAAATACGGTCAAATGTCCTGAAATGCATTGCCGCGGCTGGAAGGATGGATTACGATAGTGTGTTAGATTATTACGACACCGTTGTCTCATTCATTAAGAAAATTCCGACAGCTGAGTCATTTATTGCTGTAAATGACTATCTGAGGTTATGGTGTTATGTGCGGCAGGATTTGTCAGAGGTCAGTATGTCACGTGTGACAGAGTCATATCAGATTTTCAGTGATATGCTGGCATTTACCCGTGACAATGACATGAGTTTTTCCACCTCATTCCGTCTTCAACTCTGTTTCTACAATCTATGCAGTCAGGCAGAGCTTAATATAATGCCGCTTCTGCGGTCCGGACAGGTTTCAGAAGCGCAGAGACTCTTCAGTCAGCTGAAAGGGGCTGTGACAGGAATGAAAAAGAGGCACTATTCAGGCACACTGGTCTTAACAGCATACTCCCTGGCTTATGGCCTTTATACAGCCTATTTCGAAGAGATGAGACAGCTGCAGGAGGCACTCTATTATGCACGTCAGCATGAGTATGCCGTTTATGAAAATCATCACCGCTTTCCCGGTGACTGGGAGCTAAAGCGAAGGTATGCCGGTGCCTCTGACAACACCGGCCGTCTGTTCATCACTTTCTTCCACTCTCCTGATGAAGCTGAGAAGTGTTTCGATATTGCATTCAGATTGTTCCGGGAGTTGTATGAAGAAAAAAAGTCAGGCATAATCCTCAACGATATGCTGATTAGTGCCCACAATATAATGATGGTTCTCCACATAAGGCATGAACATCAGAAAGCTGTTGAATTTGCAGAAGCAACAATAAACAGTCTTGATATCAGTGACGCCTCTGTTGAAACAAGGGTAATAGCCTCTCTCTATGATGACATGAGTGACCATTACACTTCACTTGGCGATTTTAACAATGCGCTCCGCACTCTTTCCGAAGCACAGAAGATCTTTACTGCACAGCTTGAGAAGGAGCCAGGCAATGAGCTTTATCTGCGCGACTTTGCACAGAATGCCATCCGCATAGCCCTCTTCCTCTGGGAAAAAAACAATGACACTCAGAGGGCCCTTGAAATAATGACACAGGTGGATGAGAAACTTCAAAAGGCCGAAAGCATACTTGACTCGTCTATCAAAATCAGACAGATGTACATTTACCTTCTTTATCGTCAATCGCAGCTGCTCATAATCTGCGGGAAGATGAAAGAGGCGGAGTCAAAACTGACCCTGTTCATCAACCTGTGCTACCAGGAGGTTAAGAATCAAAAGAACCTTTCAATTGTTCAGTTCCTTTGGGAAGGGCTGAATATGAATTTCAATGAGGCTATTAAAAAAGGGGGGACAGCCATTGCCACTGATATTACAGCTATCGAGCTTAAACTGAAGAGAGAGTTCATCCGGGAAAAAATCATCAGGGAAGAGGAGGCCCTTCTGGAGGAGACAATGCAGAAATTTACCATCCTGGAAGAAATAAGAGGTGAACAAAACCAATAAACAAACCAGAGCGGCTGTTTTTTGCCCGTGGTGAAATGTGATCTGCGACTAAACAGGCTGATTGATATGCGCTTTGTAAGGTTTTTTTGAAGGTTTTTTTTCCTTCTTGTTGTTCTACATTATTTTTGGCATTATACTTACGATATCATTTTCCGGTAATGATCAAGTCACTATTGGCAACCAGGACTGCTTTTACACTATAGGCATTTCACCTTCCACGGTTATTCAAAATGCTGTCCGGGAGCCATCATAACAATTAGCTGTGTCTTAATTTTGCCGGTTAATAAAGAGAAACAGACTGAATTATGGACGACCGAAAGCTTGATTCTAAACATAAAGTATCTGTTCAAAAGCAGGTAAGGGCCATTTCAAAGGCACAGGCATCAAAGGGACACAGGTGCCCTCATTGCGGATCTGCTGTTCCGGAACATGCTGAGCTATGTCCGTTCTGTATGCACCCACTTCATTCTGACAGTTGTACCTTCTGCGGAGCTACACTGCTACCTGAAGACAGGTTCTGTCCTGAATGTGGTAATCCGGTAGAAGGTGTCCCCTGCCCCAAATGCGGTACAGTCAATTTCCGGAATTTCTGTTACAAATGTCATGAGCCTCTTACAGCACATGCTGAGGAGGAAGTCGCCAGGGCACATACCGATCCGGCATATCAGAGAATGATCACTGCTGCCGGAGAACTGGCAGCCCTGGAGGAGAGTGTTCTGAAAGCAATAAGTTCAAATCGACCAGAGAAGGAGACTCTTACTGCTGATGATGTTGAACTTATCAACCACTACCGCAACCTGATAAGTGAACTGAACAATAATGATACTCCGTTACATGAGATAGCTGATAATTCAGAAAGTGAGTCTCTTAAGAAAACCGTCGCCGGTTCTGATCCGGCAGAGCTGATGGCCCGGTACAGACAGAAAGTAGAAGAGATAAATAACCTACTCAGGGAATTTGCTCCCGATGCTGATGCAACGCCACAGATGCAACGCGACTACTATTCGGCCCGTAAGATTCCTGTAGTTTATACAACAAGGCAAAAGTCAAAATCGGGTTGGGT
>QKCK01000159.1 GCA_003245695.1 Bacteroidota bacterium
GCCGGCAGACTGGCTTCAAAATTTCTTATGGGTGAACCTGTAGAACTGATAATGCCAATGCCCGATTACAAGACACCACAGCTTAAAACAGTGATGTACCAGACCTGGGATGCCCTTAAAGAGTTTATCTATATTGCCGCTCCTGTGGTTATAATATCCGGCGTTCTGATACACGGCATCAACCTTGCCGGATGGATGCCTGCAATAGCATCACTGATGAGCCCTGTCACAGTTGCCTGGCTTGGACTACCCGCGATCACAGGAATATTACTCATCTTCGGCATCCTGAGAAAAGAGCTGATACTGGTTATGCTGGCTGCATATCTTGGCACAGTAAATTTCGCAGAAGTCCTTACACCACAGCAGATGCTGACGCTGGCAGTAGTGAGTATGTTCTATGTGCCATGCGTGGCTACTATCTCTGTCCTCTGGAAAGAATACGGCTGGAAAAAGACCCTCGCACTTTGCATAATTGAGACAGCAGGTGCCATACTTTTAGCCGGAGGCATCAAAAGATTGCTTGATATAGTAATGAATTAACAATATTTTCCAGTTGTTTTGATGAAGATACATTATATCCTGAAATGATCGCGAAAAGCCTCCTGATCTATGATCCTGATGCTACTCTTTAATAAACATTCTGCAGAGACCTTTACTCAAAGGCTTGTCAGGCAACGGTTTCAATCCTGCCTCACAAGCCATATTTACCGAATCCTCAAACTCAGAAGAGGTCACATGACCTTTGGGCTCAGCGAACATCAGTTTACCCCCTGGCCTTAACACCTTGAACATATCATTAAAAAGCTGCTTTTTATCAGGCACTTCATGTACAACAGCAAACAGAAGTGCAAAATCTATATCACCACTTAATTCATCAGCATTATAATCAGATCCCACCCTCAGAGTCCTGATGACTCCTTCAACATTATGCTTTACAGCCCTCTTATTAAGCCTCTCAAGCATCTTTTCCTGAATATCCACACAATAAACCTTGCCATTATCTCCTGTCATCCTGGCCATAGGGATACTGAACCACCCCATGGCACACCCATAGTCCATAACATTCATCCCATCCCTGATATATGGAGATAAAATCTTTTCAGGATTATGCTGATACTTCCTTAACGGCAACAAAAAAGTATAGGCCAGCCATACAGGGCACACATGATTTGCAGATGTTTCCATAACGAAAGAGAATATTAGTTTCAATAAAAATTTTCACTATCAAAAGTAATTCTTAACATAAAAACAGTACCTGACAAACCGGTTAATGGCATCTGATCACCGGCAAAACCATCATAAATCTCCCACGAAATACCGCATCTCAGTTCTGGAATTACTAATTGAAAATTACTTCAATTACCGTAAATATAAAGATGAACCTACGATTTAATACCCATTACTGGCAACAGATACTAAATCAGTGCAGAATCAAAAAAAGATCAGAAAAAAATCAGCCCGATGCGTTTTTAATCATTTGTTCATTATATTTGTATTGAACATTTGCTTATTATCATGCCACGACCAAAACGCATCCGAAAAGTCACCAACCCGCCGCATTTCAAGGGGTTCAAGCCAATGGGCATCCTCCCTGACAAACCACCTGTTGTATTGAATTATGAAGAGTATGAAGCCATAAGACTTAATGACTTTGAGTTAAAGGGGCATGTAGAAGCTGCGATGATAATGGAAGTATCACGGCCCACCTATACCCGCATATATGAGAGTGCACGTCGTAAAGTAGCTATGGCATTTGTGAATGGTCAGGCAATAGTGTTTGAAGGAGGAAAGGTATATTTTGACAGTGAATGGTACAGATGTAACAATTGCGGATGTTTTTTCAATCATCCACAAAAAGACCAGGAAGTAACCCATTGTGCATTATGTCATTCCACTGATATCCGGATTTTCAGTGACAAAGAAGAGGAGAAACAGATAGAAGATATCTACATCTGTCCATGTTGCGGACAGGAAAAGATCCACGATGAGAATAATCCCTGTAATGAAGAGTTATGCCCTGACTGTAATTGCAAAATGATAAGAAAAGGAATCCTTAGCAACAAAAGACCCATCGAAACAAAGATATAAAATGAAGGTAGCTATTACATCAACAGGGAACAGTCCCGACTCTATGATAGACAGCAGGTTCGGACGCTGCTCCTATTTTGTTATTTATGACACAGAAAATCAGTCAACTGAATATATTCCTAATCCAAACAGAGATAGTATTGAGGGTGCCGGGCCGGCATCTGTTGAATTAGTTGCATCAAAAGGGGTAACAAAAGTCATTTCAGGTGAATTTGGGGCAAAGGTCAAGTCGATTTTTGACCAGTTGCAGGTACAGCTGATAATGATAAACAGCCAGGACAAAAGCATCAGCGATATAATACAATTATTAAATAATCAACATTAATAAATATGAAATCAGTTTTTGCAATACCTATGGAAGGGGGACATCTGTGTTCTCATTTTGGCCACTGTGAGCAGTTTGCAGTCATTGAAGCGGAAGATAACAGAATAACAAACGAAAAGCTACTCACCCCTCCACCACATGAGCCAGGGCTCCTCCCCGGCTGGCTGGCAGAAAGAGGTATCACAAACGTTATTGCAGGTGGAATGGGGCAAAGGGCCCTTAACCTGTTTGCAGAACAGAACATAAATGTAGAAGTAGGTGCAGAACCTAAAAGCCCGCATGATCTTGTCAGTGACTTTCTGAACAGATCACTGATTACAGGTAAAAATGTTTGCGATCACTAAACAGTACAGGAATGATATCTGATTACAGATGTTTTTTTTGTTTTAGCCGTGCCTTTGAGCGCCTTCTGGAAAAAGAGAAACTGACCAGGGAACAGAAGAATGCCTTCACTGCCCGGATGGCTGAGTTATACTACAGAATGAACGGGAATTTCATAGCCCCCCTCCTTTCGCGTGAGATGCATGTTGAGTTAAATCAGACGAGTGACAGGAGAGATTTTTATGCCAAAATAAAGAAAGAGAGTAATGACCATATATTAAGACTCTATCCTGTCATAAAAAAGAAGGTAGAGGAGTCTGATAATCCGTTTGAGACTGCCCTTCTCCTGTCAGTGGCAGGCAATGTAATGGATTATGCAATTTCATCTGACTTTAATATTGAAGCAACTATTGAAAGAGTTTTAAAAACCGGCCTCAGCATAGACCATTCAGCCTCTCTGCGGAAAGCAATCTCAGAGGCTGACACTGTTCTGTATATCGGCGATAATGCGGGTGAAATAGTCTTTGACAAGCTCCTTATTGAGACAATAAAACACCCTGATCTCTGGTTTGCCGTGAGAGGTGCTCCGGTAAGCAACGATGCAACTTTTGAAGATGTAGAATATATCGGAATGGATCATGTTGCCAATATTATATCAAACGGTTATGATGCACCTTCCACAATACTGAAAAAATGTTCCGGCAGTTTCCAGGAAATCTTTAAAAGAGCTGATTTAATCATCTCTAAGGGGCAGGGTAACCTGGAAGGACTTCTGCCACTAAACGACAGCCGCATATATTATCTCACAATGGCGAAGTGCGATGTTGTTGCTGATTACCTTCAGGTCCCGAGAGACAGTTTTGTGGTTTTTAATAATTCATACACCGGAAAGTAACACATATTGTATGAAGATTGCAGTTGCCAGCGGCAAAGGAGGTACAGGTAAAACCCTGATCTCAACAAATCTCTTCAGGACACTTGAGCTGGAAAAAGCTGAACTTTCTCTGGTAGATTGTGATGCTGAAGAACCAAATGTATCTCAGTTCATCACAGGAAATCTAAAGGGTGTTAATCCCGTAATGTCAAACATACCAGAGATAGACGAGGAAAGATGTTCATTCTGCGGCAGATGCCATGAATATTGCAACTACCATGCAATAGTATTTCTCCCCACTGCCGGATACACCAAGGTGATAAGTGAATTGTGTCACGACTGCGGAGCTTGTATTATCGCATGCCCCGATAATGCCATTAAGTTAAATGAAAGACAGCTAGGGCTTATTACTTCCTTTGACAGCAATGATCACTCAGAAATAATTGAAGGATGCATCTCTGTAGGAGTCTATTCTCCGGTACCGGTCATAAAAGAGGCTATAAAAAGTGCAATAAAAGAGACTGTCATCCTTGATTCACCACCCGGAATCTCATGCCCTTTTGTTGCAACTACAACCAGGGCTGATTATATAATTCTGGTAACTGAGCCCACTCCTTTTGGACTCAATGACTTAAAGCTTGCTGCTGAAACATTGACAAGACTGAATAAGAAATTCGGAGTTATTGTTAATCGTGCAGGCCTGGGTAACCGTGAAGTTTACCAGTGGTTTGAAGAGAACAAGATACCTCTTCTTTTGGAGATACCCTTTGACAGGGAAATTGCCCGTACATATTCACAGGGGAAACTTATAACTGATGAGTTGCCTGGCTACAGGAAGGCATTTTCAGGTCTGATAAACAAAATAATCAGCCTGAACACCTTATGAACCAGATAGCTATAATAAGCGGTAAGGGGGGTACCGGTAAAACGGTATTGAGTGCATCATTTGCAACCCTGGCAACAAATCTCGTTATCGGCGACTGTGATGTTGAAGCATCAAATCTCCATCTTATTCTTACTCCTGAAAAGATAACCGAAGAAAAATTCGTCACTGGCCATAAAGCTGTTATTGACTATAATAAATGTAACGGTTGTGAAGAATGCATTCAATATTGCAGGTTTGATGCGATAAGCATTTTAAACAGTCGTGTCACAATATCGGTAACCGACTGTGATGGATGCAAGCTGTGTTCAAGGATATGCTCAGAGAAAGCAATATCAATGACAGAGAGTGACAATAGCCAATGGTTCATGAGCAAATACCGTAAAGGAAATATGGTTCATGCTAGGCTTGCCCCCGGAGAGGAGAATTCCGGGAAACTAGTCAATAAAGTCAGGGAAGAGACCCGGAGAATAGCCAGGGAGAACAAATCAGAATTAATAATAATTGACGGTCCTCCAGGAACAGGATGTCCGGCAATATCGGCAATTACAAGTGTCTCAACTGCTGTGGTGGTTACCGAGCCCACATGTTCTGGCTTTCATGACATGAAAAGAGTAGTTGATCTTGCAAACAATTTTAACATCAGGTCATATGTCATAATAAACAAATATGATCTGAATCCAACAGTTACTGAACAGATAGAACAGTGGTGCAGATCAAACGGACTGACTGTCATTGGGAAACTTCCATTTGACAGTAATGTTATTGAGGCAATGATAAATTCAAAAAGCATAATTGAATGGGACCCGCAATCTGAAATAAGTAAAAGTATTATAAGAATCTTCAGGATTTTAACAGAAAAAGATTGACTGAATTAATAGCAACAGGAGTAAAAAGTTATATAAATGGAAGAGCAGAAACCAATAGAAAAAATTAAAATCCCCAATATCAAGAACATCATAGTGGTGGCATCAGGTAAAGGTGGCGTAGGCAAGTCAACCGTTGCGGCCGGGCTCGCGACATCACTTGCAATGGAAGGTTATTCAACAGGGCTTCTTGATGCTGATATCTACGGACCTTCGATACCGGTTCTTTTTAATCTTCATGATATAAAACCTCCGGTGATAACAAAGGAAGGTAAAGATGTGATTGTACCGTTTAACAGATACGGCATCAGTCTGATGTCAATAGGCTTTTTTGTAGACCCCGGGAAAGCAGTACTATGGAGAGGACCCATGGCATCAGGAGCGTTAAAACAATTACTTACTGAGACATACTGGGGTGAACTTGATTACCTTATTATAGACACACCTCCGGGGACAGGCGACATCCACATAACACTCCTGCAAAGTTATGAGACCCAGGGAGTCATTATTGTAACCACACCCCAGGATCTGGCGTTGTCTGATGTCAGAAAGGCTGTGAACATGTACCACAACAACCAGATAGGCACCCCTATACTTGGAGTAATTGAGAATATGGCATGGTTTACACCTTCAAGGCACCAGGAGGAGAAGTATTACATTTTTGGCAAAGGTGGCGGAGAGAGACTTGCAATAGAGTTCGGCGTTCCTCTTCTGGGGCAGATACCTGTCAATGAGAACATGTGTCAGATTTGTGATGCAGGCAAACTGAATGAGATGTTCAATGATCCGTCAGTAAAGAGGTCATTTGAAAAGGTCACAGAGAGTGTGGTCTCAAAACTAATAACATCAGAATAACAGTACTACAGAAATGATAAGGCATGAATACAGTTTCAGGGTTAGTTACTCTGACACAGACAAAATGGGAGTTGTCCATCACTCAAATTATGCGCGTTATTGCGAAATAGCGCGGTGGGAACTCTTCAGAGAGATAGGTATTTCGTACCGCAATATTGAGGATATGGGATATATGCTACCAGTTTTTACCATGAACTCAACATTTGTCGGACCGGCAAGATATGATGACGCCATACGCATTGTAACCACACTTGAGAACCCAAAGGGTGTCAGGCTGAGCTTCAGGTTTCAGCTTTACAGCACTGAGGAGGTAATGATAAATGAGACAGAGATAATGCTTGCCTGTGTCGATAAAGAGACATTCAAGCCCTGTCCTCTCCCGGGCTTCATAACTGAAGCCATTGAAAACTATCATTTCAGGCAGATGGTAGAAGGCAACATTTAACCTGAGGCTAATGGATTACGTTGAAGAATTAAAAAAAGACTTCAGATATATTGAGGGGCTTAATGCATGTATCAATTGCGGTGTCTGTACAGCAATATGCCCCGCAGCAGAGGTCTCTGAGTATGATCCCCGTCAGATAGTAGACACAGTTCAGCATGCTGATAATGATGAGATTGAGATGTTGCTCAAAGGCGATACTATCTGGTACTGTGGAGAGTGCCTCTCATGCAAGACACGATGCCCAAGGGGAAATACGCCATGTTATATCATACAATCACTCAGGTCATTATCAATTGAGACAGGACTATTTATTGAAAGCATACAGGGACGCAAACAGCTGGCACTCAAGCGCACAATAGGAGAACATATGCTAAAATACGGATACTGTGTATATATTGATGAGATTGATACAGAGATGTTCCCGGAGCAGGGCCCGGTATGGGAGTGGCTCAGAGATAACCGCGAACAGATTCTCACCAGGCTCGGAGCAAGCTACAGGCAGGAGAAAAGCGGTGCATTACGCAAAATCCCGGAAGAATCAATGAAAGCACTGCAGTCAATCTTCGATGTAACAGGTGCCACCGAACGCTTTAAGAAGATTGAGGAACTGTCTGAGAAAAAGGCACGGGAAATGAAGATATCGTTTAACTCTGGCAAAGATGACTATTTCAGACATCTGTATGAGGGACATAATGATTAAAAGAGGAAAAATATGAGATACAGCAGAAATGAAGTATGGGAGACTTATCAGAAAGAGATTGCAGATAATAATTTCTATTTTGCACGTAGTTGTATCCGCCAGAATGTGCTTCCCGCTGCTGAAGACCTCTTTTTAAAAATAATAGGGACTGACCTGGGAAAGAACATCTATGATGACGCCAGACAAACCACCTGTACAGGCATAGCATACCATTCAGGTATAATACCCTTCGAAACCACCATGACTGTTGTTGCTCACCTGTTCGCACTGATGAATGAAGCAGGATATGAAAATTATGCCTGCTCATGCGTGACTTCATTCGGCATCTACTCAGAAGTACTTGAGACATGGAAACACTTCCCTGAAAAAGAAAAAGAGGCAAGAGAAGCACTAAAAAAAGCTACAGGAAAAACCTTTGAGATACCAAAGAATCTGGTTCATGCAAGCGACCTGATATACAAATTCAGAAAAGAGATAGCAAACAGGTCAAAATACAGACTCACAGACACCACTTCAGGTCTGCCATTGAAGGTTGTTGACCACATCGGATGCCATTATGCCAAAATATTCCCTGAAAAAGGTATAGGCGGGGCAGAGTTTCCCTATGTACTTGCCGGATTAATTGACGAATGGGGCGGACAACAGGTTGACTATCCTGAACGCCGTCACTGCTGCGGCTTTGGCTTCAGACAGTATCTTCTCAAGTCAAACAGGGGTTACTCGGTAGCTAACTCAAAAAAGAAATTCGAATCGATGAAGCCATACAAGCCCGACCTCATCATTGCCAACTGCCCGGGCTGCTCATTCTTCCTCGACAGATGGCAGTATGTAATTGCTGAAATGGAAAATACAACTTATGGAGAAAATGGCTACGGAATACCTGTTCTTACATATGAAGAACTTGCCGGACTATTACTTGGATATGACCCATGGGATATCGGACTTCAGACACATCAGGTGGCTGTTGAACCAATACTTGATAAGCTGGGAATTAATTATAACCCTGATATGAAATATAAAGGAGCAGGCAACTCCAATACAGACAGCCCAGAGCAACCATCCAGCATAAAGATGTTTTGATCTCAATCAAAAAACAGACTTCCTGCTAATATAATATTACTGAGTATGAGGCTAAAATAAATTTGCATTATGAACTCTCGTTCATTATCTTTGTAAGAAAAGCAAATGAAATCCTCAATTCTTTTTAAGGTTCTTGTTATCATTCCTGTGGTACTGTTTACTGAATATATTGCAATGATAATACTTGGCTGTGTTGCCTGCATATTCAAACCTGATGAAGACTTTTACTGCGGTCCGTTTTGCATTATCGGCAAAATAGTTTTAGTTTTAACAGCACTATTCTTTATATATCTGTTTGTTCCGGATATAAAGAAGGCCCTCATGCAGAGAAAAAATGGCCCGGCCACAGAAAAGCAGGAAAGTTAGCAATCCCCCGGTAATGAAGGGGTTCAAGCCTTATGGCATGCCGGCATGCCAGGCAAAACCTTTAACCCTGAAGTTTGAGGAATATGAGAGTATCAGGCTTGTAAACTACAATGACATGTCTCAGGACCAGGCTGCGGAGTTAATGAACATCTCCCGTCCTACCTTTACCCGGATATATAACAAAGCGCTGAAGGTCATTGCACGTTCGCTTGTTGAAGGAAAAGCAATTAAAATTGAAGGCGGAAACTACGAGCTTGATAAAGAGTGGTACAGGTGCAGAAAATGTTATAAACTGATACAGGGTCTTGAAAATCACACAAAGTGTAAAGACTGTCCTAATTTTGGAGAAGAAGAACTTATAAGGCTTTCATAATTATATAAAAAGAGCGGGCGCCTTGACAGGCGCC
>QKCK01000264.1 GCA_003245695.1 Bacteroidota bacterium
GTTCCGGCACCAATTGTAAGGACTGGATAACCTGTACGTCTGTATTCATGATAAGCTTCCATTCCAGTCCAGAAGAGGGCAAGGAATTTCTGGTTTCCTAAGAATTCCTCTTTGTCAGAGGCAAGATCCCATGAACCCAGGGATGAAGTAAGATACTCAGTGATCTGAGCGTCTGTGATTGATGTTGGTGTTTCACTGTATGCACCCATTTCACTCCACTTCT
Source organism: Bacteroidota bacterium (assembly GCA_003245695.1). Classification (GTDB taxonomy): domain Bacteria; phylum Bacteroidota; class Bacteroidia; order Bacteroidales; family VadinHA17; genus SR-FBR-E99. The sequence continues at coordinate 224 of QKCK01000264.1, forward strand.
TCATAGAAGCAGTGACGGCTGCCTCATAGTAATTCCTGGCAGCTGTTGCCCCTCCTGATATATAACCTTTAAGTGCAGCTTCAGCAAGAATGAACTGAACCTCGGCATAATCCATAAAGAACCCAGGAGCGTCAGCACGACAGAATACCTTGTAATTCAACCATGATGTTCCAAGGTCTACTGATGACTGCTCTTCCTCAGTACATCCAGCCACAGTACCTATCCAGATATTTGAAGGATTGGTTACTGTACTTGGGTTTTTCTTACCTATTATAGGAAGGCGTGGATCAACATATGTCTGTATACCAGCCTCTGTTACCACAGTCATCTTTAAAAGCTGTTGTGTCAGCTTACGTCCTGAACTGGTGAAATCACCTTCTGTTGTTGTTGTAAAATAGCTACGATAAGGGTCTATGCCGGTAAAGGTTACAGTAGCATTATCATCATTAGATTCAAATACAGGATAGTCTGATGGATTACCAAGAATTTCATTCATTTTATCAGCAACACCCATATTACTACGTCCACTTATACGGCAGAGCAATCTAAGGTAAAGTGAGTTATTGAATTTACGCCATTTTTCAATTGATCCGCCATACATCCCATCGAGGGTAGGTTTTTCAAATGTAGGTTCGAGAGCATATAGTTCATTTGCTGTTTCAAGATCAGCAAACATCTCTTCATATACTTCCTCCTGTGAATCAAACTTAGGTTTTGTGGTTCCACCAAGCAGACGAGCCGTAAAAGCCTCTGAATAAGGCACATCTCCAAACATATCAGTCAGGTTCGACATAAACAGAACTTTCATTGTAAGTGCAATAGCTTGAAGAGACTCATCTTCCTGTTCAGTTGCAAGATCATACATATGCATGGCATTGTTTGTATATCTGGCATAAAGATTCCAAACACTCTGCCAGTTGCCATCAGAGATAAAGTAACGATGTTCCTGACGCGTAGTTCCACCAGTAAAAGCGGTAAACTGTATCAGCTCATTATTCCAGAACCATGTGTAGTTCAGCCACGCATTTGCGCTACCGTAGAGGAGAGGCTCAAACATACCGCTGGCCTTTATATCGCCAACTGTGGTAGTGTTTGGATTTGTGTTTATCTCCTCAAAATCGGATGTACAGGCAGCCATTAAGACTGTTAATAAACCACCTGCCAGTATCTTTTTAATATTGTTCATAATCCGTCTTTGTTTAGAATGAAAGCTTAACATTAATACCATAAGACCTGGTCATTGGGAAGGCCATAGCCTCAATGCCCTTATAAATCTGATTGCCATTCAGCATACCTGTTTCAGGGTCATACTGCGGGAAGTCTGTAATACAGAACACATTGGTAGCATAGATACCAAGACTGGCATTCTGAAGAACCCTGGTCTGCTGACATATCTTAGCAGGCACCTTATAATCAAGCCTGAGTTCATTCAGCTTCAGGTATGATGTACTGAAGGTATTCTCCTCAGTATTATTACGGTTCCAGACATAAGTATTATAGTATGTCTGTATGTTGCTGGTAACATTTGTGTTTTTTGTATAGGTTACCATGCCATCGCCATCAGTTACAGCATTTACGCCATTAACAACAAGACCATCATTTCTGCCTGGCAGGGAGTTTTTGAGTTTACCCTGATATGAAAGGCTGAAGTTAGTAACTGAATAGCAGTTACCGCCTAACTGACCAGAGAAGGTTGCAGAGAGAGATACATTCTTATAAGTTAAAGTGTGTGTCATACCAGCTCTCCAGTCAGGATTTACCTTACCTATTCTGGAAGTGGGGCTGGCATCAAGTGATGGATACCCGTTTGAGTCAATGAGTTTCATGCCTGAGCAGTCAACCTGAGTTCCATCTTCAGCAGTATAATAAGAACCTTCGGGAGCCCTCTGATAAGCACGGCCATATATCTGTTGCATCTCTTCGCCTACGAAAGAATAAATATATGTACGGCTTCCTATTGTTGTACCCATATCTGTCTGGAAAGGCTCTGAGCTATCCCATCCGTCCTGCAGTTTCACAAGTTTGTTCTTATTAGTAGACCATGTCAGATCAAAAGACCATCTGAAATCTTTGGTTTCCACAGGTACAAACCTTGCAGCTATCTCAATACCTTTATTCTGAATCTCACCTGCATTTATCTTCATACCAGTTGCACCGGATATCTGATCTATATCAACAGTGACGATCTGGTTTGTAGCTGATGATTTATATAGTGTTACATCAAATGAAATTCTGTTTTTAAGCAATTTGGCTTCAAGACCTGCTTCCCAGCTGGCTACATTCTCAGGCTTGATCTCAGGATCAGGAATTGTACCAGGAAGTACATATCCGCCGGAGTATGATGTGGTACTGTAATACTGATCAAGTGAATATGGTGAGGTGTCATTACCTACATTTGCCCATGAGAGACGCAGCTTCATGAAATCAATAAACGGTGCATAGTCTTCAAATTTCAGGATATTATTCAGCAATACACTTGCAGAAACAGATGGATAGAAGAATGACCAGTTACCACGTGATAGTGTGCTTGACCAATCATTACGTCCAGTAAAATCAAGGAAATAGGTCTCATCCCAGCTTAATGAGGCAATACCGTACAAACTGTTGACAACCTTGCGGCTTCTGTAGTTATACGGATCAGGATTTACACCTGTTGGCAGGTTTGTGGTTGTATAAATACCCTCTTCACCGAGTTCAGAAAGTGTTATCTTGCTATTGTAATACTCATTACTCATGTTATTACCTCCGAAAGCAAAAGTCAACCCCATCTTTTCACCAACCAGGTTATTATTTACATAGCGTAAAAGGAAGTCATTGTTGAACTCGAACCTTCTTATAGTCTGCTCTCTGTAGAATCCTTTAGGTGAGTCAGTAGTGTAATAAGGTTTTTTCTGTGTACGGAACTCATCATCCCAGTCAAGACCTGATCTGAGATCAAGTGTAAGTCCTTTTAAGATTTTAAGGGTAACATCTACATTGCCAAAGACCCTGTCTTTATCCTGTGCATTAAGCTCCTCATAAAGTGTACGATAAGGGTTATATGAACTTGAGGATGGGAAAACAAGGCTCTGACCATTAGTTCCCTGTGTATTTGACCAGTTGGTATAATTGAACCTACCATCAAAATATTCATTTTTCCAGTCATTAATACTGTTTGAGTTATATCCCCAGACAAGAGCGTACATTGGGCTTGTCTCATCATATGCACTTGTAGGCATGTTATCACTTCCCTTATGCACATAATTTACTTTTGCATTTACATTTATATACTTATTAACTTCAGTATTAAATGAAAGAGATACTGTCTGCCTCTTATAACCAGTATTTGGCAGAATCCAATCATTCTTAAGGTCTGTATATGAAAGGCGGGTGCTTGTCCCTTCACCGTTACTACCATCGATTGTAACAGATGTAGTATATGTCATACCATTCTGAAAGAGACCTTTGTACCAGTCATCCTGGTAAACCCATGGGAGCTTTGTAAATTCACCTGTCTCCCAGTTTTTTGAAGCATACTGATAACGAAGTTTACTCTTGTCAAATTTCTCTCCAAAAGCGTAACGCGACATATTTCTGGTTGTTGCAACACCATCGGAAGCCATGTCGGAGGTAAGAGCCCAGAAGCAGTATTCATTTAGCCCGAGGTCTGATCCTGAACCATATTCTGTCTGGAAATCAGGCCAGTATCCGGCTTTCTCCATTACAACAGATGTATTTACAGTCACCCCGATTCCTTTATCCTTACGTCCGGCTTTTGTAGTTATAATAATTGCTCCGTTTGCTGCGCGTGAACCATAAAGAGCTGTTGCTGCGGCACCCTTGAGGACTGAAACAGTTTCAATATCATCGGGGTTTATGTCACTTGCCGCATTACCGAAGTCAACAGGAGAGTCACCACTGGCATAGTTACTGTTTGATGCTGTGGCTGTCATCCCTGATGATACAGGTACACCGTCAATAACAAATAATGCTTCGTTGTTACCATAGGTAAGTGAATTATCGCCTCGTAATGTAACGCGTTTTGAAGCTGTAGGACCACTACCGGCCTGGTCAAATCTCAATCCGGCTACTTTGCCTGACATTCCTGAAAGCCAGTTACCGGAGACAGATTTTGTAATCGCTTCATTGTCTACTTTAGAAACCGCATAACCTAATGATTTCTCCTCACGTGTTATACCCAGAGCTGTCACAACAACAGCACCCAGTTGTACAACATCCTCCTGAAGGGTTACGGTGATAACAGACTGACTGCCAACTTCAATCTCCTGTTTCAGGTAGCCAACATATTGAATAATAAGTACTGGATTTTCACCTGATACCGTGATTGAAAAATTCCCGTCGGCATCAGTGAGCGCTCCAACCATCGTGCCTTTGAGAAGAACAGTAGCACCCACAATTGTTGTCTGACCATCCGGCTCAAAAACGGTACCTTTTACCTGCCTCTCCTGTGCCATTATTGGTATTGAAACCAACAACAGAATCAATGAGGCAAGAAAAATCTTAAGATCTGATTTTAATCTCATAGGATTGTGTTTTAAGTTATAATTGTTAGGAAATATAAATTGTTATAATAGAGTTATTGCATAGATGTTGAAAGGGCCTTCGGTCGTGTCATAGTCTCTGTATAAACATTACCGAACCTGTCAGTCACAGAGATACTCAGTGTTGAGGTCGGGCTCGAGGCCGTAACCTTGAACATGTGTGCTGTTTTATTTGTCACAAAGCTTGAAGTGGGTGTAGCGCCAACATTCAGCCTCAAAGCTTCATATGAAATTATATGCAGCGGATCAAGAGCGTATACCCTGGTGACATTAAGCGAAGTGCCTCCCTCTTTTACATCAATCACCCACTCCGGGTCATAGCCCCATATATTTATCAGAACTTCATTACTGCTGTTGACAGAGGCATAGTCACCTGCATAGGGAGCCAGTAATTCATCAGTTGAATTAGGAGCAAAAGCAGCTGCAGTAATATGAGTCTGGTTAAGGTCATAGGTCCTGAACTGATAACTTTTCGGGAAGCCTGTGCCTTTGTAATACCATTCAATATCTTTACCGCTCATCTCCCATATGCCATAACCGCCAGGACTACCATCAGTGCAGGTATTATTGCCGGCATAACCGGTTTTACCGGTCCACCACCATGTAGCACATACTGCAGCAGTATTATGCTCTGTTACCGATGCACTGTTTTCTACAGTATAATTGACATGTGTATGACCTGTCAGGATGTTTACATTTGAAAAATCCTGCAGATATGCCAGCAGTGTGCTTCCGTTGTTAAGAGCAATAGCGCTTGTCTGATTCCCGGAACCGTCAAGAGAAGGATTTGTGTTTAACTGTGCATGCATTGCAATTACCAGAGGTGTGCTCTTATCTGTTATTGTGGCAAGGTCTTTTGCCAGCCATGACAACTGATCAGGAATAACAATATCATAATAGTTACGACTGCCTACAGTTCCCACTGAACCACCTGTATTTACATACTGGATATCATCAAGTACAACATAATGAATATTGCCCAGGTTAAATGAATAGTAGGTAGGGCCAATTACACTTCTGTACTTCACTTCTGCATACCAGTCACCGGCATAATAGGGATCATTGTCGTGATTGCCCATGGTGTGGAAGACCGGACAGTTTATTTTATTCAGTTGTATCAGATAATCTGTGAGCCCGTAGTTGTTGTCATACCAGTAAAGGTCCCAGGTCATATCACCAAGAGTCAGGGCATAAACTTTAGCACCCATTGTCAAATAGCTGTTTATCAATGAATTAGCATCAGAGATGAAAGAGCCGAATTGTGAGATGTCATCATTGCGGTTGGCAAGGTGCATGTCAGCCATTGTAAGCACCACATGATTGGTATTGTCTGCCTGAATCAGTGAAAAATCCCTTCTTTCAACAGTAGTCCCTCCTGCAAGCAGTTTAAAGAATTCAGGAATGTTGTTATTGGTTGAAACTTCGTAGTTTCCTGGAATAGATATAAATACATATCCGTTTTTCTTTTCTGAAGCTAGATAATAGATGCCATCTTCATCAGTTGTAGTTACCAGGTAACCGTCTGACACTACCACACCAGGAATTCCTTCGCCATTACAGTATACTATTCCTTTTACAGTCATGCCCTCTTTATCCGGAACTGATGTTCCTGATATTATATTAATAGTGACAGTTCCCAGATAAAGACTCTGATCACCTCTTATTACAGTTACTTTATATGTATCTGTTGTTACACCTGCAGGAAGAGTGAAGGTAACAGTGGTTTCAGTCACAGAAACGACAATTCCGACATAATATACTGATGCATCAGATGATAGAACAAGCTTAATTTCATCACCTACTTTAAAGCCTTTACCAGTAAATGTAACATCACTCTCTGCTTCTGCATCAATGCTCGATGGTAGAGAGACCCCAGATATCTTCAGCGTCTCATCTTCAGGTTCATCTTTTTCACCACAACTGTTAAGGAAGAGAGACAGTCCGGCAAAAATCAGCAGGATCAAAAACAAGTCCTTTTTCCCTCCCGTGGATAGCTTTATACCTCTGTCAATTGATTTTTCTTTCTTTCGCTTCATACTCATTTTTTCATTACAAATACAGTTTCTTCTGCCTATGGCCGGTTACTCATTTCGGATTTGGCCTGTTTGTTCTTATCTTCCACTCCTTTGTGTGAAATTTTATATCAGGGTCAGCTACATCATTGCATTTTACAATTAATGCGCCCTCCTTCTCCCAATATGTCTTAACAGTGTATCCGTTCATTGGTCCGTCCTCCGGTCCTCTCACTGTTACATCATCAGGATTCACAACAATTTTGAGGCCTGCTGATTCATTAAGCATATCCATGTCTCCACGGCTGTTTCCACCAACAATCAAAGGGCGGGCCTTGATAAAGGTTTCAATGGTGTGGGCCTTGCCATCATCCTGCGGGATTGGTGGAATTATCTCTCCGGTGGTTATCCCCTCTTTTATGACACATTTGGCCCCCACTACGTTAATAACGGATATTCCAAATTCCTCAGAGACAAATTTCTGATAAAGCTGTTCGGGAGATGCGGTGAGTATCCATACCTCAAAGCCATATTCCTTAAGGTTGGCTATTAATGCCTTCATCTCAGGATAAAATTTACCCTTATATGATTCATGATAACATTTATAGCCTATCATCTCAATCTCACCAGGGGTGAGACCTGAAAGGAAATGGACTCTGTCTTCAACATATGGTTTGCCAACATTATTACCATCCCTGACCATCCTGTCAAGAATAAGCAGTTTCTCTCGTGAGAAGTCGTCATCTCTGTTTTTCAGCACCTCATCAGCATATTGATAAAGGGCCTCATCAGCCAGGTAATATGGTACCTGACCAAAGGTGGTACCGTCACAGTCAAAGACAGCGACTTTTCTTTCACTTATTGTTACTGTGGAGTCAAGAAAACTCCTGATGATATCGTTTGTCTCCTTTGACCATCCATCAATCTGATTGTATTGCTGAGCATTGACAGCCGTGAAAAGAGTAACAAATGATAACAGACAGATCAGAAAAATTCTCTTCATATACATTCTTATTATATTTATCCAATTACAGCGCATGCTGCTTTCTCTTTTTTCCATGTTGTTGCTGAGAATATAGCAGCAAGGAGACTTCCGGCAATAAATATCCAGAAGGTGCCTTCCCATCCGAACTTGTCACTGTCAGCAACTGCTCCTATAATTACCTTTGAAAGAAATGCATCACCGATAAGATATCCGAACAAACCAACGAATCCTGCTGCAGTGCCGGCAGCGCTTTTTGGGACAAGGTTCACTGCCTGGACGCCTATCAGGGCAACAGGACCATAAATAAAGAAGCCTATACCTATTAATGCAGAATAGACTACTGTGACAGTAGTTGATTTAAGATCAGTGGAGAAGGATTCTGAGATAAATGAAGCCACGGGGGCAGCTTTCCAGTATATTATTATACAGACAAGCACCAGGATCATATAGATGACATTTGCAGGAGCACATCTCCCTTTGAATAACTTTGCAGATATAAGACCGCATAGGATTGTACCCGGTATTCCTGCATAATTATGTAATGAAAAAGCCATTTTACTCTGGGCGCTTGTCAGTAATCCTGACTCCTGGCAATATGTAGGAGACCAATCTCCGATACCATACCTGACCAGATATACAAATATATTTGCAAGAGCTATCAGCCATAGAACCTTGTTCTTAAAGATGTATTTCACAAACAGTTCTGATACAGGTATCTTCTCTTCTGAAGTCAGTTCCTTCTTAACAGATTTATCCTTCCTGTAAACATCAATGGGAGGCAAACCACAAGACTGTGGTGTGTCACGCAATGCCCACCAGCAAAACAGTGCAATAATGAGGGCGACAGCACTCGGGAAAACAAAAACTGATCTCCAGCTTTGTTCCACCATCACTCCTCCCCCAATGTCAACCAGGAAAAATCCTCCGATAAGAGCTGTTCCTGCAGCTGCCAGATTACCCATAAGTCCGCTTCCAAATGTGTGAGAGGTATTCCAGATAGACATTTTAAAACTTCGCTCATTATGGGAAAACCAGTGTACCATAATCCTGCCACAGGGAGGCCATCCCATACCGGAGAGCCAGCCAATAATCAACATGAACGTGAAGATTATAACTACTGAACTTGTTGCAAACCTGAATAATCCAACTGACATCATCAGGAGAGCTGACAGGATAAGTCCGATAACAAGAAATTTCCTGGCATCGGATCTGTCAGACAAGGCACCCATCAGGAACTTGCTGAAAGCATAAGCAATTGAGATTGCTGAGAGAGCAATACCAAGCTGTAGTTTAGTATACCCCAGTCCCCCTGCTTCTACCGGAAGAATCATTCCGGGAATAG
>QKCK01000240.1 GCA_003245695.1 Bacteroidota bacterium
AGCCGATAAGAACACTAACGCCTGTTTTGGGATTCTGAGCGACAAAACAATTGAAATGGCAAATGCTGCTATCAGGCTGACCCATGCCGCACGACTATATGAAAAAATCAATGCCACGGCAAAAAGCAAAAAGAGACTAAAACTGGTAATCCTGAACAGTCTGGTCCTGCTTCTGTCAAAAAACATCACCAGAAGCGTAGGAATACAGAATGCCTGTGCTGCACCAAAAGAGGTATGGTCCTTATAAAACGGATAACAGGCTGAATGAGCCATTTTCTGATTTAACACTCCCTCGCCACCTGCTTTTATCAGAAAATAGACTATGACAATAGCAAATCCCAGTGAATAGGCCATGATGTAATTCTCAAAATTTCCCTTTTTCAGAAAAATCTGGGCTGCGAGGAGATAAAAGGAGGCAATGAACCACAACCTGTAAAAAAGTGCCTTAAAAGAGACCAGAGGCATACCTGAAGTAAAAGAGGTGACAAAAGTCCAGATAAGATATAAAAGTAGTATAACTGACACAGGATGCTTTAAGATAGCAGGTGAGAATTCCCGGGTTACAATAAGCTTAAAGAGAACAATAAAAAGCATAAGAGCGAGCAGAGGCTCGGTAGGTAAAGAGAGATCAAAGGGAGCCTTCTCGCTGAAGAAGCTTATCTGTACAGAGAGCGGCACCATAAAAACCACAAAAAGCAGCAGCTTGTCAACTGCCAGCAGGGCAAAAACAACAAAAGCAAGAGAGAGAGGCAGAAACCATATTAAACTCAACCCTGAGGCCGAGGCAAGAAAACCTGCGGCAACAAACAAAAGAGTTGCAACAACAGCAATTAGCTCTTTATAGTCTTTGCGCCCTGTTTTACTTTCCTGCATCATCCCTGTGCAGTGTCAATGAGTCAGATATAAACAGCAGCAGAGCAAGAAGCATGAGAGCAGATAATGTGGCAATAATTACCATGTGACTTCGTTTGGGCCAGATCTTCTTTTCTGCCACAGTACCTTTATCAACAATAAGAGTATAGGGCAGTGTCTGGTTACTAAGAGTAAACGACTCGAGATAACGTCCTCTCATATGTGAAAGATATTCTGTTTCAGATTCAAGAGTGGTGTATATACGCAGGAACTCTGGGCTGTTTGACTGAAAAACATTAAGTTGCTTTTCAAGATTTGACTCTGTTTTCCTGTCTCCGGTTACAGAAGCCTCAAAATAGGCCTTGTAAAGATCCCGTCCCTGGTTTTCTCCTGAGATTCCCAGCAGACCGGTAAGATATTTCAATGTATCCTCATACATTTTTACCAGCTTCAGCTGACTTTCATAGCTCTTTCTCACCTCCACCAGCAGCTTTGAGGCTGTCTCCCGCTGAACATTATTGAAAATGGTGTCAGCTCTGGCCGCAATATCATTTGCCATCTGACAGGCAATATCACGGTCACGGTCTCTTACCCGTATCTCAACCGACCCAAAAGAGGTCTTAGATGAATGAATATTTTTCTTCATCTTCTGTTCCATTTTTGTGTTCGGATACTTCTCTCCCGGCTTGATGTTGTAATGTTCCATGAGATTGTACTTTTTCTTCAGATACTCTTTTATCTGTTCGCTGCGGAGTATCTGCAGAAGGCGCTCTGTCGCCTCATCATCACCAAAAACTGATGTTGAGGAAGAGACCCCTCCCATCATTGTATTTGTCTCAACAACATTTGAAGAAGGGTAGAGAACAACCTGTGACTCAAACAATGGTTTCAGCATAAGAGAAATGACAGCTGAAATAACGGCCGCCAGTATTCCGGTAATAATAAAGACTCTGAAATGCTTAATAATAAAGTTAACAAGGTCAATCGAGTCTGTTCTGAATTCAGCCCGGATAATCTTTTTCATTTTAAGGTTTATTTGGATCTATTAGATAGAACGTGAATATCTCCGGCAAATTGCCGCCAGCAATGATTTCTTAAATCACCTTTATGAGATAATAACTCTTCTTACCTTTTTGTACAAGAAGATATTTACTATTCAGAAGCATGGTGCTGTTGATCGCCATCTCCACGTTATCTGCCTTCTCCTTGTTCAGACTTACTCCACCGCCTTGCACAAGCCTCCTGAATTCACCCTTTGACTCAGCGATTTTAGTATAAACTGCGCACAGATCAGAAAAAGTAACTCCCTGGGAGATAATCTCAGAGGGGAGATCAAAAACAGGCACTCCTTCAAAAACAGAGAGAAAGGTAGCTTCATCCATCCTCCGTAATGATTCTGTGGTTCCCTTTCCGAACAGAATCTGTGATGCCTCAACAGCAGCCTCATAGTCTTCACGCGAATGTACTGTCACTGTCAGCTCTTCTGCCAGTCTCTTCTGCAGATGGCGGACATGAGGTTCAGTTCTGTGGATATTTATGAGTGACTCTATCTCTTCCCTTGACATCATGGTAAATATCTTTATAAACCTTTCAGCGTCATCATCAGCTACATTAAGCCAGAACTGGTAGAACTGGTAGGGAGTGGTTTTGGCCGGATCTAGCCATACATTTCCCGCCTCTGTCTTTCCAAATTTGGTACCATCACTCTTTGTTATCAGAGGACAGGTCATGGCATATGCTTCACCTCCCGTTTTACGCCGGATAAGCTCAGTGCCCGTGACTATATTGCCCCACTGATCTGACCCTCCCATCTGCAGGTGACAGCCATAATTATTATACAGATACAGGTAATCTGTGCCCTGTACCAACTGATATGAGAACTCCGTAAAAGACATACCCTGACCACTCTCCTGATCGAGCCTTTTCTTTACAGAGTCCTTGGCCATCATGTAATTCACAGTGATATGTTTCCCTATATCCCTGATAAAATCAAGGAAAGAATATTCCTTCATCCAGTCATAATTATTGACTAAAAGCGCCTTGTTGGGAGCATCTGATTCAAAGTCAAGGAATTTTGAAAGTTGTCTTTTAATGCACTCCTGGTAATAATTCAGTGTCTCTTCACTAAGAAGATTTCTCTCCTGTGACTTTCCGGAAGGATCTCCAATCATACCAGTCGCTCCACCTACCAGCGCAATGGGGGTATGCCCTGCTCTCTGAAGATGGCGTAACATCATTACGCCTACCATGTGGCCTATATGAAGCGAATCAGCTGTCGGATCAAAACCAACATAAGCTGATGTGCGCTTTTTTAACAGAAATTCCTCGGTGCCAGGCATAATGTCATGGATCATGCCTCTCCATTTTAGCTCCTCAACAAAGTTCATCTGAATATCTTTTTTTTCCGAACGGCAAAGATAACAATTGTAGTCAAATCGGCTGACTATCTGATGGCTTTTTGTACCTGTTAAAGCTATCCATCAAATCCCCTCCTTCAATTACAGGAAATATTGCCGGAGCAATATCACCAATAGGATTATAAAGATTTGAATTATTAATGGTTTTCTCTGGAAGGATAGTTATCTTCTGATTTAATGTATTGAAAAAGACGATTATTACACTTAAGATCAATGCAACTTTTATTATACCAAAGACAGCCCCGGTAATCCTCAGAAAAAAACCAAGTGCTGCTGCTTTGAGTACCTTGTCAAGTAACCGTCCCACAAGATTCACTGCAATGACAACAACAATAAATGTGACTGCAAAGGAGAGTATACCCAGCCAGCTGGCCTGAATATCAAAATATTCCGAAAGTCGTGAGGCTGTCCAGCCAGAAAAATGAATAGAAAGAAATATGCCAAGGACCAGGGCGGCTATCTCTGTCACCTCAACAATCAGTCCGTCAACGAATCCCCTTACCAATCCTATTCCAAGAAGAATAATTATTATTACGTCAAGCCAGTTCATCCTGTTTTATTTTTACGACTATGAAGTTAGACAAATAAATGTCAAAAGGCAAGTACAGCCTCTGAAAAGGGGGAAATGGGAGTGTCATACAATGTCAATCTCTCCCTCAAATTTACAGAATCTTCCTTTAAATATGTTTTTATGCTTGTAATACAGATAAATAAGATTACTTTTGCGGCACGTTTTAAAACCCCGCATATAAAACCGCCCTCCCGAACAAGAAAATTGATTTTCAGAGGTTAGTGCCGGTAACCTGCCCTGGATAATGACTCCGGCGATGAGGTTTTAATTTTAATAATAACAGGTTTGCCTTATTTTATCTGAAAAAGGAATACGGGAGGCCATAAAACATTTATCATGCTGTTTGAAGAAATGGGGCTCTCCCCCGAAATATTAAGAGGTATTGAAGACCTCGGTTTTGAAAAGGCAACACCTATACAGGAGAAGGTGATACCCTTTCTCCTTGAAAAGGATCGTGACCTGATTGGTCTGGCCCAGACAGGAACTGGCAAGACAGCGGCATTTGGCCTGCCCAAGCTTGAAAGGATAGAGATAAGCTTAAATAAGCCTCAGCTAGTAATATTAAGTCCTACCAGGGAGTTATGCCTGCAGATTACACGAGACCTGGAAAACTTCGGCAAATATCTTGATGGTTTACGTATTGTCCCTGTCTATGGAGGCGCTGATATCTCCAAACAAATATCATCATTGAAGCAGGGGGCCCATGTAGTTGTTGCAACCCCTGGCAGAATACATGATCTTGTAAGACGCAACCGGATTGACCTGTCATCTGTTTCAACCGTTGTCATGGACGAAGCAGATGAGATGCTTAAAATGGGTTTCAGGGAAGACCTTGATGCGATACTTGCAGTAACACCTGCTACAAAAAACACACTTCTCTTCTCGGCTACCATGTCATCAGAGATATCAGCCATAACCGGAAATTACATGAATAACCCGGCTGAAATTGTGGTAGGACAGAAGAACTCAGGCGCAGAAAATGTCTCACACATATATCATATGGTTCATGCCAGAGACAGGTATGAAGCACTTAAGAGGGTCGTTGATTTTTACCCTGATATGTATGCCATCGTCTTCTGCCGTACACGACAGGAGACAAAGGATGTGGCAGCTCAGTTGATGCGCGACGGGTATAATGCTGATGCACTCCACGGCGATTTGTCACAGGCACAGCGCGACTTTGTAATGAAGAAATTCCGTGAAAAGACCTTATCAGTACTTGTTGGAACAGATGTCGCTGCCAGAGGCCTGGATGTCAATAATCTGACACATGTCATTAATTATAATCTGCCTGACGATCTCGAAGTATATACACACAGATCCGGCAGGACAGGCCGCGCAGGTAAAGAGGGAATGGCCATCTCTATCATCAATATGAAGGAACGCGGGCATATTGCACAAATAGAAAAGTTTATTAAAAAGAAGATACTGTTTTCCCAGGTACCTACCGGAAAAGAGATATGTGAACGACGCCTGTTTGATATGATCGAACGAATGAAAAACACTCAGGTCGACGATACCCAGATGAATCTTTATATCGACAAAGCCTATAGTATGCTTGAAGATCTTCCCAAGGAGGAGATCATTAAAAGATTTGTCTCTGTTGAATTCAGCCGTTTTCTGGATTATTATAAAAACTCGCCAGATCTTACAGCAGGTCACACAGACCATAAGGATATGAATGACGGGCATAGAAAAAAAGGCAGGTCTATGGCTCGCATAGTAGTTAACATCGGCAAAGGTAAGATGATGACGAAAAGGTCTCTTATACAGCTCGTCTCAGGAGTACCTGGTGCCAGAGATGTTGAGATAGGTCTCATTGAGATATACCGCCGGGCTTCGTCAATTGAAGTGGACAGCAGAATGGCCAAGACCATAATTAAAGGAGTGACAGGGATGAATTATGGCGGCATCCGGATTGAGGCTGAAGAAAACTATGAGTTTACCGGTGACACATCTGGTCAGAGAAAACGTGAGAGAAATGATAAAGGCCGGGATTACGGCAAAAGAAAGGACGATAAATTCAATAGCGGCCACAAATACTCTCAGAAAAAAAGAGGTAAAAGATAACCATCTCTATTTCGGAAAAGAGGCCGCTAATGAGCCTTTCGCTGTTCCTGAACTGATCTCACCTCTTTTATCAGCAATGGAACAGCAGGGGTAATCATCATATGGCCGTACCCTTCGAGCTCAAACAGCCGCGTTTCTTTATGTCCGGCTATCTTCATCATACGGGCAAGATATGCATTCTCTTCATATCTCCCAAGCAGCTCCATTTCCCTGTCACCTGTAATAAGAAGCAACGGAGGAGCGTCTGCCCTGATGTGGCTTAAAGGTGCATACTCATCTATCACAGGCTGTGTCTCAGCTATACCATTCTCTCTTCTGATGGTAAAATGAGTAATAGCCTGCCCGCTCAATGAAATAATACCCGCAAGCGTGTTTGCATCTATACTATACTGCGCAAGCCACTGTTTATCAAGCCCGGTCATTGTTGCAAGGTAACCACCGGCTGAGTGTCCGGCTACAAATACCATATCAGGATCTCCACCATAATCTTTAATATTCCTTATGACCCATGCCACAGATGCTGCTGCATCCTGCAGATATGCCGGACATTTTACTTCCGGGTACAGCCTGTAGTTTACAGACACAACACATATTCCCTTCTCCTTCAGCCCATCGGGAATATCTTTGTCACCAGAGGTAAGCCCTCCGCCATGAAACCATACCACAGTTGAGAAATTCTCAATATTTAGGGGATAATAGATATCAAGAAGACACTGCCTGACAATATAATTGTCGTGCAGACTGATAGAATCACTATAGTAAGGAATATTTTCCCTGAGTGAATAGTCTTCCTGTGCCCAGGTATGTGAGGCAACCAGTAAAATGAAAACCATGGTCAGAATTTTTCTCATAAGCCTTCCTCCATGTATATACTTCACAAAACCATCCTTATGATAACCACAAAGGAGTGTATTAAAGCACCTGTAAATAACATTATTATTCCGCGATGACCTTTTTCCGGCCTCTGCCGCTTCACCGGTATGAATATTACTTTTCATTTTCCCTGTTTAGCCGAAATAACAGACATCTGTTTCTACTGTATTACCACGGTTATCTGTTTTACCATCCGTGTTGCCCCAAGCGGATCAGCCTCCCCGAATGTATCACCCGACCGGTGATGTGTTATATATCTCATCTCACTCTGTAAAATGCCCCTGGGAGTATTAGGAATGATATTTTCTGTAATATCGTTTGAAGTCCACCCTGCAGGTGTCATTTCATATTCGGAAACATCAGAATCAAGATCCACCTCTGCCTTGTAGAGTAAGGCTGGCTGATCCTTATACTTGTCAGGAAACCAATCATTTGGTTCATATGAACGGTCAATCTCAAAGTATATAGTAAATTTTCTGAGAGTAGTGTCTCTCAGCTCAGCTGAAACAGAAAAGTCAGTATTTGATTTTGTTGCAGAAGTTACTGCATCGACATCCGCAGACTTAGGAAAAACATTTATTTTCCAGTAAGGAAGAACAATGCCTGTCAGTGTTCCTGAGACAAGCTTGCTGCATACGCTGACGTTTTGAATATAAGTTCCTGTTGCGTTCTCTATCCAAATAACATAAATGTTTCTGTAGGCTGTTGGAGAAAGGCTTTCTCCGTATTTAAAGTTTACTGTTATAACTTTCCTGCCTTTCTTTTCAATCTTTTCAGAATCATCGGATGTGTTTCCACAACTCAGCAGAGAGACAGAAATAACAGACAAGAGGATCAGAGTACTTCTCAGTTTCATGGCGTTTAATTATTGTATTAATAATTCCGGCGAACAGTATTGAGCGATAAAGATAACCTTATCATTCGGCTTTGACAACTGACAAATACAGGGTTACCCTGGTACCGGAAGGTTTTTCACCATCAGTCAGGTCAGTAATCTCCATACGATTAATATCAGTCAATGTCTTTTCGTTAAGCAAGTCAAGCCTCTGCCTGATAACTCCCAGTCCAAGACTTTTATGACCGGGTATTTTTAATGATTTTGTAAACTCCCTCCCCACACCGTTATCTTCAATAGTTACAACAAGTATATCAGATTTATATGAAAAGTCAACATTAACAACCCCTATACCCTCAAGGTTGCGTATGCCGTGCTTGATTGAGTTCTCTATGATCGGCTGTACCAGCATTGGAGGAAGCATAATGTTATCATCCCCTACATTGGAGGTGAAATTGGCTATCAGCTTATCCTTGAAACGCATTTTTTCAACCTCAATATACTTCTTCAGAAAGTCAATCTCATATGATAAATGAATATATTCTTCAGCTGCATTCTGAAGATTGGTTCTTATAATACTGGCAAGATTACCGAGATAGACAAGAGCCTCTTCCGCACTCTTTGTCATAATAAATTTCTGAACCGAGGTGAGGGCATTAAATATGAAGTGAGGGCTCATCTGCAGCTGTAATGATCTCAGCTTTAACTCTGAGTTTCTGGATATGAGAGCTGCCTTTTCTTCATGAAATCTTTTAAGTCTGTTAATGCGCACACGCATCACTATCAGAAAGACAAAGCTTATTGTTAATGCCACCAAGGCAAAAAACCACCACCTGAACCAAAAAGGTGTCCCAATCTGGATATTTACAACCCGCGAATATCTCTGATTACTCTCCTTATCGAAGACCTCCATCATGATTTCATATCCTCCGGGTCTCAGCGACTGCAGATTAATCTCCTTACTGTTATACCACTCCCCGTTATTTACCTTATAGCGATATGAGATATTCTTTGCTGCCGGATATTTAACCGCAAAGAATTCAAACAAAATATTTTTTGTTGAATATGGAAGTTTGCTGTTAAACAGTGTCTCCAGTGAAGAGCTTTTGCCGTTTATTCTGAGATCACGAAACTCAATATTCAATACTTTGGGCACAACTTTACCCTCAGATAATATCCTGATTATCTTGTCAGTGGTAAATACAAAGAGATTGCCATTGCTATCCGTTACAGGCGAGCGTGACGACAGGAAACCGTAACCATTGTACTTATTGTAGAATCTTTCTACCTGCGGATTGTCGGAATATAATGACTCCATTGAGATCATATTCAACCCCTGATCAGTTGATATTATTAACATCTCATCAGTAAAAAAGAGCCATTTGCACGAATTACCAATAATACCTGAGGTAGCTGAGTTGAGTGTTCTTACAAGCCGAAGCGAATCACCAAACTCTACCTGAAAAAGGCTTCCGTTTGCTGAGGAACACCATACATTTCCCATGTTATCTTTGACCAGGTCTGTAAGATTATTCTCAATATTGGAATTGGTCTCATCAAGGCATTGAACCCTTGTATCCTTTTTTGAAAAGAGTCCCTCATATTTTGAGGCAAAATAGTATACACCATTAGACTCAATTATTTTGAAAATATCTGTAAGGAAACTGGTCTTTAGCCTTGGAAATGTGAAAGTAATTGAGTCACCGAAGTTACAGAAGAATAGCACGTTCATGTGCTTATTGGCTCCTATCGCATTGTTTTTATCAATTATCGAGAAAATTTCATTGCCTATCGGATAATATGTTTTAAGGTCAGGAACTGAAATGACCCCATTGGCTGTGCAAACTAGCAGATGGTTGCTATCCTGGCTGAAACGTATTAACTCATAACTGCGTGAGTTGTCAAGTAATGAATTTGTTCTCATCCCATATTTCCGGATACTCTTTCTCTTCTCAATGAGAATCCTGTCCATAATCTGCTGTCGGGTCAGGAGAGGTACCAGACCTTTATGATCCATATAGTAAACCCGGTCAGGAGTAAGTACAAGAAGCGAATCACCAGAAAAACCTATATCCGTAATATCAGCAATATCCTTAAACTGATAGTAGTCAAACGGTGAATAATAGACAGAAGTAAGGCCCTTATTGGAACCAAGCCAGATAACCTTTGAAGTGGTGTCTACATAAATATCATAGACAGTCTGGATATTAACCCTGAAATCAGGAGCATAAGCCTGCTTTGTCCGGATGTTGTAGAACATCACATTTCCTTTGAACCGCCCTTCCCAATATCCTCCCAGCAGAAGCACCGAATCATTCATGGGGGCCATAGTCCTGATTGAAAAGGTACTGTCGATAATAACCATATCCTGGCTCTCTTTTTTATTGAGAGTGTTGATGAATATTTTGTTATGTTCAGACGAATAGAGATGTCCGTCTAAAAAGGCTGCACCATTCCTCCCATCATTGGATATCATACTGGCATAAGATTCCTCTGGATTAACAGTATCCGGAAAAAGCTCATATAACCCGCATAAATCGACATTTATAGATGATGTTGTAAAGAAAATCCTGCCATCTGCCTCAGTAAAGTTCATTAATGTTGTCTTTCTCTTGGGGTCTTTTGGGAAATCAACTGGCACCAATGAAGAATCCTGCAGCATGAATACTCCGTTATTTGTTCCGGCAAACAGGCGTTTATATCTCCTGCTGAAGAAAAGCCTCATGAATGAGTCAGGATATCTGCCATAGGTATGAATGGTGTTCACAACTGTATCATTCTTTATCACTGCAAGACCTATCTGGTAGCATCCTGCATATACCGTGTTTTTGTCATCGACCTCCAGCGCCCATACCATGTTTGATGGCAAACCATCTGTCTTATGAATGTTTTTGAACTCAGCTCCGTCAAATTTAGATATCCCACTCTCGGTTGCCAGCCATATTATCCCGTTATTGTCCTTGACTATGTCATGGATTATAATACCTGCCAGACCGTCATCTTCCGTATACTGGAAGGCCTCTTTCAGCTGTGCTACTGCCACAGCCGGAAGTGCGAAGAGTAATAATGAAAAAAGAATCCTGGTTTTCAATTTGAAAGCATTTGTTTTATGTCATTGGCAATTACTGAACTGGTTCTCACTGAAACCGGTATCTTTTTCCCGCTCCGCATCAGAACATAGCTCTCTTTTGCATGAACAAATTTCCTGACATAAAAGATATTGACCAGAAATGATCTGTGTGTTCTGTAAAAATGATTCACCGGAAGCATCGCCTGCAACTCCTTGAGCGATTTTGAAATTATTATCTCCTTTCCCAGGTATGTAACAATTCCCGAATAAGATTCATCAGCATAACAATACTCAATATTTTTCGTGTTTTCCATTATAAAACCACCATCTATATCCAGCACAATGTTTTTTCCTTCCATCTCTGCTGTGCATAGCTGATTCAGTTTATCCTCAAGCTCATTCCTCTGCTGTGTCTCTCCTATCTCTTTGGAAACCTTTGTAAGTGCCTCTCTGAGTTCAAGAAAATTAACAGGTTTGAGCAGATAATCTGTAGCCGACTTTTTTATTGCCTCAATTGCATATTGGCTATAGGCAGTAACAAAGATAACCTTGAAGGCAGGATCCTTAAAATACTTATAAACCTCAAGCCCGTTTTGCCCCGGCATATCTATATCCATGAATACGATATCAGGTTTCGTGCCTTTTATTACCTCAATCCCATTTAAAAGATTATTTGCTGTTCCAACGACTTTTACAGGAGTACTTGTAAAATCATTCAGCAACTGTGCCAGAACAGTAATGGCATTCTGTTCATCATCTATAATTACAGCGGTTAGCATAAGGAAATTTTTTCAAAAATAAAACAAAGATTTTAATATCTAATCAGATTGACTCAAATGCCTGGCTTCAATTTATTTATGCTTTATAGTCCATGCCTGAGCCCTACCATGTAAAAGCAGAAAGAGTCAATAGTATATTCCCATAACAAAATTGCAGCACTTCTAAAGAGAGGCTATGGCTCCGGAGTTTTTTATCCCTGACGCTATTACAATTAAATTACCTTTGTACAATGAAATAAGCAGGTAATTGTTAATGCCAAATCTTCACTCACAGACCGTATATATCTGAATAACAATGACCCTATTCATTATTTATAAAAGCGTTAAGTATTAAAAACCCAACAAATTGAAATTCTTAAAGAAGAGCAATAAGGATAAAAGTTTTTTGGGATTCAGTAGAAATATTTTTTTTACGGGCCTGACAAGTTTCCTTACTGACACATCAGTAAAAATGGTTTATTCGGTAATGCCAATGTTCCTCCTGTCAATCGGGGCCACAAAGACAAGCCTTTCACTGATAGAAGGGATAGCTGAAAGCACAGCGGCCCTCATCAAGGCTCTTTCGGGCTTCTGGAGTGATAAAATAGGAAAGAACAAGCCCTTCATGCTGATAGGATATGGCATATCGGCGGTAATTATGCCTGTCTACGCCTTTGTTGTAACGCCGATACAGGTGCTTCTCCTCCGTTTCATAGAGAGAACAGGAAAAGGAATCAGGACAGCCCCCCGCGACAGTCTTATTGCGGGGTCTGTCACTAACGGAGAGACCGGAAGAGCCTTTGGGCTACAGAAAGCAATGGATAACAGCGGGGCCATTGCAGGCCCTTTGATCGCCTTTGCAATACTTTTTCTATCTCCTGAAAACTACAGACTCCTGTTTCTTGTAGCAGGCATACCTGCCCTGTTGAGCATATTTGTTATCATATTCGGTATCAAAGAGGCAAGAAAAAACAAAGAGAATCTCTTCACCAGATTCCACTTCAATGAATTTCCAAAGAGATATTATCTCTTCCTGGTTGTGGTTTTTGTTTTCACCCTGGGCAACTCAACCGATGCCCTGCTTATGGTTAAAGCCAATGAAGTAGGAATCAAGGTTGCATATATTCCCCTTGTTTACCTCGTCACAAGCATTGTATCAGTCCTCTTCTCAGTACCTGTCGGTTCTCTGTCTGACAGAATAGGAAAAGAAAAGATTCTTGTAGCCGGCTTTCTGATATACTCCGGAGTCTATTTTGGCTTTGGAGTTACAACCAGCTGGGGCACAATAATTGCCCTATTTGCCCTCTACGGGCTCTACTCATCAGCTACTGACGGCATCCAGAAAGCATTTATTGCAGATATTATTGATGATAATAAAAAGGGAACAGGCATGGGCATTTATAATGCCCTGATAGGTCTCACTCTCCTGCCGGCCAGCCTTATTGCCGGACTGATGTATGACCGGATAAACTCCCGGCTGCCCTTTTACTTTGGAGCTGTAACAGCTGCTGTCTCCGCGTTGCTGATGCTGGTCTTCATCATAGGAAGAAAACATCAGACAAAGCTGAATTAAGGAAGAATAGCCCCGATGCCCGACAGATACCTGCTCAAGATCAATAACCTAAAGACACAGATACCGGTCCTTGTTACAAATGACTTAATTAACTGACACTGTAATTACATATTCACAGGTAATACTCCAAGGTGTTCCAGTTCACTCTTCAGCTGCCCGGCCGATTCAAACCTTATAACCCTGAAGCCCAGCCTTCGGCCCGCCTCAACATTGGCTATATTATCATCTATGAATACAGACTCATCCGGACTGAGATCATATCGTCCTATCAATACCTTAAAAAACTCCGGGTCGGGTTTCAACAGCTTCTCATCTCCTGATACTACTATTCCATCAAGTTCATTCAGAAAAGCAAATCTCTCTCTTGTTTTTGGGAATGTCTCTCCTGACCAGTTTGTAAGGCCATAGAGGCGGTAATTAAGCGATTTAAGAGCATAAAGTATCTCAATGCTGCCATCCACCCCGCCACCTATCATTTCGTCCCAGCAGTCATAATAAAGGGCTATTTCCTTACATTTATCCGGAAATTTTGCAGTAAGTTCACTGATTCCTTCACTAAAAGGCCGGCCACCATCCTGTTTTTCATTCCATTCACCATTGCATACCTCTGAAAGGAAATTCTCCATCTCTGCCTCCTCCCTGAAAACTTTACGATATAGGTAACGGGGATTCCAGTCAATAAGGACTCCGCCAAAATCAAATACAATGTTCCTGATCTTATCCATTTGAAATACTCTGTTTAAACCTGCAAAACAACAAATAATCATTGATATATTGAACTGTTAAACGGATATACGGTTAAATAAAAACAGGAGAAATAAAAATGTAATATGAAAGTATTGAACAGGTTTTTATATTTCGTTTATATTTGAAGCAAACAACCTCTTGTATCGCAATGCATACAGCTGAAGATAAAGAATTGTCAGGCAGATTACAGAAAGGGGATATTGAAGCATTTGACCTTCTATATCACAGGTATGCTTCCAGGTTATATGCCTTTGGCATGAAGTATCTCAAATCTGAATCTGATTCAGAGGAGCTTGTTCAATCAGTATTTACACGATTATGGGAGAGCCATCGTAAAATTGACAAGGAATTGTCTGTCAGGTCATACCTTTTTACCATCGCATATAACGACATATGTAAACTCTTCCGGTCCCGGACTTATCTGAAAAAATATATTGATGATACATTAGCAACATCATCTGTTGTAAGCTCCGGATATGAGGAAAGCATTGAATACAGGTCTGCACTTGAACAGGTAAACAAAATCATTGAAATACTGCCGGAAAAACAGAAGGCAGCCTTTATAAAAAGCAAGATCGATGGTATTTCATCGCGTGAGATAGCCTCAGAGCTTGGACTATCTGTTGGTACTGTTGACAACTACATTTCCGACACTCTGCGCTTCATCCGCAGGAATGTTGAAAAAGCCACCCTTCCTGCCATTTTGTTCTGTTTTGTCTTTTTGTTTTAGCATTATTTATATCTTTTTTCTCTTAAGACAAAAAAAATCACTTTCTGAGGTGAGATTTTTGTTTCTGGTGGATATTAGTAAAAACAGCAAATTCATTTTGACTTTTTATGATTAAGAAAAGAAAAGAGGAGTCCGGGTTAGTTGAGAAATACATAAACGGAAATGTAACGGAAGAGGAGTATTATGAAGTTGAAGCTCTTTTCGCCAATGGAGAGCATAATGCCTTTTTGAAACATCTGCTTGAAAACGACTGGAACGGGGAAACATTTGAAGAGAGTTCAAATAAAGAGCGACTTTCAGTACTTCTTGACCGTGTTCATCATCAGATCAGAAAAACTGAATACAGGGAGGGCAGGAAAGCAGTAAAGCGGTTAGCAGCTTTTTATATGAAGGCTGCCGCTGTGATTGTTTTGCCCCTGATGCTTCTGACAAGCATGTATATGGTATATCATGGCAGGAGTACCAATAAAATAATCGCCTCTTCAACCATAATAGCTCCAATGGGTTCAAGGGTCTCATTTACCCTTCCTGACAGCACTACTGGCATGCTCAACAGCGGTTCTGCCCTCACCTATACCACCCCATTTGACAGAAGAAACGTAACACTAAATGGCGAGGCGTGGTTTGACGTGAAACATGACAAAAAGAATCCATTTACAATTGAGGCCGGTGGCTCAAAAATAAAAGTACTGGGCACCAGTTTCAATGTAAGTGCATATCCTGCTGAAGAATATATAGAGGTGGTGCTGAAAGAAGGAATTGTCTCGTTTACTCCAACAGATAATACTGACGAGATCGTTTTATTGCCATCAGAAAGAATAGTATGCCGGAATGGAAGTGTCACAAAAAGTAAAGATGACATTGACAAATATATTTCATGGACCGAAGGTAAACTTGTGTTCCGCAGCGATCCTATGGGAGAGGTGGCCCGTAGGCTGGAACGATGGTATAATGTCAGAATAACCATTGAGGATAAAGAACTGGAGAAATACTCTTTCAGAGCCACATTCGAGGATGACTCTATAGAAGATGTACTTCAGTTTCTCAGTATGACCTCCCCAATAACATATGAGATACAGCCCAGACTGCTGCAGGCTGATGGCACATATGGAAAAACCAACATAATTATAAGAGCAAAAAAATAAACAGCAACCTCAACAAAATCAATATGCGAAAGAATAAAGATCCCTGATGAGAAAAAAAAAGGAAATCGCGGCAACGATTTCCTTAAAAACATCATTATGACATTTTTAACACAAAAACATCCAAATTTATGAAAAACCCTAAAACAAACAGGGACTGTCATACACATTCCCTGAAAAAAATCCTGCTAATCATGCGCCTAGCTTTGATCCTTTTAACAGTCGGAGTGCTTCAGGCCAGCGCCATAGAAGCATACTCCCAGAAGACCAGGATCTCCGTAGACTTCAGTAACACAGAGCTGGTAAAAGTTCTTGATAAGATAGAGAGTGAAAGTGAGTTTTACTTTCTCTATAACGAAAAGCTTCTTGATACAGAGCAAAAGGTAAGCATCAGTGCCAATAATGAACTTATTGATGTTATCCTGAACAACCTGTTCAAAGGGAGCAATATTAAATATACAATCATTGACCGTAAAATAATTCTTGCCCCTGATTACCTGTCAGTTAAAAACGATATTCAGCAGATGCGAATATCGGGTAAGATAACCTCGGCTGACGGAGAACCGCTACCGGGTGTAACAGTCATGATCAAAGGAACGGCTACAGGTACTGCAAGTGACATTGACGGAGGTTTTATCCTTGACAATGTAAAACCAACAGATATACTGGTATTCTCATTCATCGGCATGAAGAAAAAGGAGATAACCGTCGGCCAGGAGAGTTTCATCAATGTAATCATGGAAGAAGAGATAATCGGCGTTGACGAGGTTGTTGTTACTGCCCTGGGTATCAGACGTGAAGAAAAAGCCCTTGGTTATGCTGTCCAGAAGGTTAACGGAGAGAGCGTCTCAACTGTAAAAGGCGTTGATATAGGAACCTCCCTTACAGGAAAGGTTGCAGGTCTGCTTGTAAAAAACAATACAGAGTTTGCATCCGAGCCTGATATATATATCCGTGGTGAAAAACCACTTCTTGTTATTGACGGTGTACCATACGGTAACATGACCCTGAGAGAGATCCCCTCTGATGATATAGAAAATATAAACATCCTTAAAGGATCAACAGCCTCAGCCCTTTATGGTTACAGAGGTGCCAACGGTGCCATAATGGTCACCACTAAAAAAGGAACCGCAAAGAGCGGGCTCACTGTAACTGTCAACAGCAGTACAATGTTCTCAGCTGGCTTCCTGGCAATACCTGAGATGCAGTCTACCTATGGACGTGTTGTAAACACATCAACCAACACCTATACACAATCCGGTAACGGATCATGGGGTGTACCACTCGAAGGTCAGGATGTTATCCAGTGGAATCCTATAACAAAAACACTTGAGTCTATGCCCTACCTTCCTATAGGGAAAGATAACTTCCGTAACTTCCTTGAACAGGGATTTGTTCTTAATAACAATATCAGTATTGTTCAACAGGGTGAGTCGGGAAGTTTCCGTACTTCAATTACTTCTGTACAGAACAAGGGACAATATCCAAACTCCATGTTCAATAAGATCACCTATAGCATGGGTGGTGATATGAGAATCAAGAAATTCACGCTCTCATCCGGTTTTTCATACAACAAGCAGATTTCTCCCAATATTGGTTTCAGCGGATATACCGGTTATGACCCAATGTACAACATCCTGGTATGGGCTTCACCTGACTATGACATTCGTGATTACGAAGACTACTGGGTTGTGCCCAACGAAACACAGAACAGCAGCTATACAAGCATAAATAACAATCCATACTTTGACAGGTATGAGAGGCTTCACAGCATAAACAAGGATGTGTTCAATCTCAGTCTTGATCTCTCCTACGACATAACCAAATGGTTAAAGGCAACTGTTCGTACAGGATATGATATTTACAGCGACAGACAGGAGGTACGTGTCTCAAAAGGATCATTCCAGGGGGGAGGAAGCTCAACCGTGCTCACAGGAGGAACACAGATATGGGGTGAATCAATGAAGGGATCATACAACATCGGACAGGGAAGAGGCTATAGTATGAACAACGATTTCCTCCTCTCTGCTAATAAGAAATTCAATAAGTTCACCATCGAAGGTCTTGCCGGTGGAACAATATTCTACAGACAGGATGACGGTATGGAGGCACGGACACAGGGCGGTCTCTCAATACCCGGATTCTATTCACTTAAAGCATCAGTAAACCCGGCTGTGGTCAGTTCAAGAGTTTACCGCCAGCAGGTAAACAGTATCTTCGGACGGATTGCCGGATCATGGAATGACCTTATCTACGCCGAAGCAACATTAAGAAATGACTGGAGTTCCACATTGCCGGAATCAACCCGCTCATACCTCTATCCGGCTGTTTCTGGCAGTTTTATTGCCTCTAACCTGCTTCCTGATATGGATTGGCTCTCTTTATGGAAAATAAGAAGCTCATGGACATCATCCAAGTCTCCTGCTGACATCTACAGCATCAATTCTGTATACACCATTACAAATAATGCCTGGGGAACACTAAGCTCAGCAGCAGTGCCTACAACAATCCGCGGAACAGATGTGTTACCTGAATCAGCAGCTACCTTTGAAATCGGTACTGTAGTTAACCTCTACAAGAACAGAGCTTCAATAGACATATCTTACTATAGCAAGAGAATGTATGATTTTCTCAAATCAACCGGCATAACACCAGCCTCAGGATACTCTACAAAGTATATAAATATTGATGAAGAGATAACCCGTAAAGGATTTGAGATCACTGCAAATGTCACCCCTGTTACTACAGAGAAATGGACCTGGGACCTTGGACTAAACTGGTCAACATATGCCCGTTACTACACAAAACTTGATCCTCTTTACTCTGCTGACAAACCATGGGTCAAGGTAGGTGAACGGGTTGATCATTACATTCTCCGTGACTATCAGAAAGATCCTGACGGTAATATCATTCACAATAATGGTCTTCCTCTCTATTCAGCATATGACTCTAAATTCGGCAACTCCGATCCTGACTGGATATGGGGTTTAAGCAGCAACCTGCGTTACAGAAACTGGACCTTCCATATTGCAGCTGACGGCAGAGTAGGAGGCATTGCCCAGACAACCACAGAGATGTATATGTGGCGTGCCGGTTCACATCCAAACTCAGTGGTTCCGGAAAGATATCTTGATGCCACACAGGCAGGAACAAAAAATTATGTCGGAGAAGGTGTTAAGGTAATATCAGGTTCAGCCACCTATGATACCTACGGTAATATCACAAGCGACACACGTGAATACGCTCCAAATGATATTGCTGCAACATACAAAACATATATTGAAACATATCATAAGGGAACTGCATGGGGCGGATCTCCTTCACCTGTTGATGCTTATAGCACTACCTTCTTCAAGATCAGAGAGATCTCACTGACATATGACTTCCCCAATGATCTTTCTAAAAGGATTGGAGCAAAGGGAGCTTCTGTATCAGCAATAGGCCAGAATGTATTCCTCTGGGCAAAACAGTTCAAATACTCTGACCCTGACGGTGGCTCTGAAAACTTCAGTGACCCATCAATCAGATACTTAGGGTTAAACATAAAACTAACCTTTTAATTAAACAGGCGACTCATTCTATGATTTTCACTATGAAACAAGAGTCAGAATTAAAACTAAGACATATGAAAACAATATACAGACTTACCGGAATTGTGATGCTTGCCTTGCTGCTTCCGATGATGAACGGATGCAGTAAGTTTGACGATATAAATACTAATCCGGATACTTCAACACAGGTAAGCGCTTCAATGCTCTGTACCAATATCGTGTTGCGAATTGCCGGAGCACGTGGTTCAGATGCCAAAGCAGTAATATCTGAAAACGCTCTTCCTAAATATGTAGGCTATGCCAATGAAGGTCAGCTCGAGACCCAGTATAATAAACTTGGCAGTACAGACTTCAGCGCAATGACCATATTACCCAATATTGAACAACTCCTTGAACATGCCAGGGGCAGCGTTATGGAGAACTCATATAAAGGGATCGCCAGCTTTGCTAAGGCATATATGTTCTTCAGACTTACCATGGAGACAGGTGATATACCCTATAGTGAGGCAAATAAGGGAGCCGAAGGTCTATATAAACCCAAATATGACAGTCAGGAAGATATCTTCATAGGTATTCTCAATGAACTGGAAGAGGCAGACCAGTATTTCGCCCAGGGAGTAACCTTTACAGGTGACCCTACCCCTTTCAACGGCAATCCTGATAAATGGAGACGCGCCACAAATGCCCTGGAGCTTAAAATACTTATGACCTTAAGTAATAAGGAGAGCCTTACCTCACTGAACATAAAATCACGCTTTGCAAGCATTGTTGCTTCAGGATACCTTCTCCAGAGTACCACTGGCTACTATGGGCTTGCCTATACCACTCAGAATAAACACCCTCTCTCAGGGACCAATGATCTGTTCACAAGCAGAACCATACCCAGCTCCCTGCTGATAGATAACCTGAAGCTTCTGAATGACCGTCGCATGTACTATATTGCTGAACCAGCAGGCGCCCAGATAACTGCCGGACTAACTGAAACAGATCCTGATGCTTATGTGGGAGTTGACGTTTCAATAGATTATGCAACAATGAATGCAGGTCACAGCGCCAGCCTCTATTCCCTGATAAATAAACGCTATCTCTCAGAAGACGCCTGCGAACCATTCAGAATCCTTACTTATGCTGAACAGCAGCTTATCCTGGCCGAGGCAAGGATAAAAGGATGGATCACCACAGGAACAGCACAACAGTATTATGAAGACGGCGTAAAAGCAGCTCTTGCTGACATGATGACAGCAAATTCAGCTTATGCACATACGATGGCTATCAACCAGAGCTATATTGATAACTATTTTACCGGTGAAGCTGCATTTAAGGCTACAGAAACAGAACAGCTCGATCAGATAAGGATGCAGAGATACATCCTTAACTTCATGCAGGATGCAAAATACAGCTACTTCGAGTACAGGAGAACAGGTTACCCAATCTTCCCCATTAACCCTGCATCAAGCCTGAATGAGAATAATAAGGATGCAGTGCCATTGAGATGGCTCTATCCAAGCTCAGAGACAAACTACAACAGGGAAAATCTTATTGAGGCACTGAATAACCAATATGATGGTTATGACGAAATAAATAAAGTAATGTGGTTATTAAAATAGTTAGTTTCATTTGGTTAGGTTTGGTTTTCAGGTAACAGAATGCTTTGTTGCCTGATGAAAAAGGAGAAGAGGCTCTCGTTGATTACGAAGAGCCTCTTTTCTTTGGTCCTTATCAATAATTTTATTTACTACTGGCGTAAAGTTTAACTGCTCACTTCCCCTCAGACCCAGAAGAATATTGAACTTCCACCTGCTTTTACCCTCATCTCCGGCATTCAACATTACAGGAAAGGATACTCCTTTTGCAAAAACATCCTCGTCAGTCACTCCGGGCTCAGCCTCAATTGTCACTCCATCCAGAACAATCACTACATTATCCTTTAATCCTTTTAGGTCTGATACTCCAAGTGTAAGATATGCCCGATCCCATTCATATATATTACCATCATTAAAATCTATACCCTCCATTGAAAATTCGCCACTCAGACTTATCTCCGAATCATATACAACAGCCTCATAAATACCCCTGTATCTTATCTCCGGGATGATAGACCCGTCAATATCTAGTGAAGCAGGAAGTATATGCAAAACCATGGGTTTTGCATCTGCCGACTCACCTGTCTTCACCCTTACCGGAATATTTAAAACCGGACCTGTTACAGTCTGGGATTCAGCCCATATCTTCCCTATCTCCTTCTTTGCCTCACCTGCATATGAGGATCGCTCCCGGATAACCTTCTGTATCATTGCCAGGGGTATTAATAACAATAACCCTAAAGCAGCCAGAATAGCAATTTTTGCTGTCATTGTCTGGTGCCACATTACCTGATTTTCATTTTCTGTTTCCATTTCAGTTTCAAATTTTGCCTTGATTTTCAAAGTGTGTTTATTAAAAAAGATGCATCACCCCTCTTTAATTTCTATATCAAAGTGCTTTGCGCTTCAAAGTTAAATATAAGTTTTGGAAATCATAACAGTTTGTCTGCTTTTTTTGACAAACACCAATCATATTATTGAAAACCCCACAAATGGGGTTATTATAATCCCGAAGCAAAATATCTTTGTTCTCTGTATTGCATTCTTCAGCACTATATGTCTAAATATCTCTCCCATGCATTTCATAATTATCTGTTGGGCAGATCTGAAATTGGGGCAGGGTTTGCTGATGATTGAATATTTTATATTATTACAGATACAAAAAAGTCTTTATGAGAAAGAGTTACAGTTTTATCACCCTCGTACCTTTATTGTTGATTACTACATTATCTTCCTACTGCCAGCAGACATATGAACCACTCCACAGTGTAACAGGTTACGATTACTTTGTTCCCGGAGAACTTGAGCTTGAATATCAGGGCAAGACAGTTTTCAAAGAGTTAAATACAGCACAGGATCGTTCATATCACATTGTTTCACCCGTTATTTTACACTTTAACCTGAACGACCTCATCTATTTCAAAGCTCAGCCTGAAGATTTTACAGGCTATGTAGAAAACCACTATGACGCGCAAAACGGTTTTAGCGGAGGGCTGATAGATATCCTTTATAACGGAACCGAAGATGGTGAGAACTGGATGATGGTTGATGAACATATAAAAACCCGGGAAGGTGAAGAAGTCAGAGAGATAAAGGTGAAAGGTGAAGCATATCCTGTAATACAGATACACTTCTCTATCCCTGATTATCCTGAGGCATATAAGTCAGGCCTGGAAAAACTCCTTTTTCGCATAGCATTTTCAGCACCATCTGATCTCAGTATGGAATATCAACGCAACATATCTGTGGAGTATAACAGTAACTCAGAAAATGCATCAGATTCTGCAGAAATCCTGATTGACGAGGAGACAATAAGGAAGCTTGAAGCTGTTGATCCGGCACTTGCAGAGGAGATGCGTCAAAGTGCCCGCATATTGAATGATGCAGCAACATTCTTAATCCCGGGCCTTTCCCTGGAGGTGGGATGTGGAACATTCTTTGGCCTTGATCTGGCAGAGGAGCTGGTTGAAAACAACCTCGTTGAGGCATCTGAAGAGGTAAAGGATCAGTTTTCCATAAAGTTCGAAAAGAACTATTTCAGTAATATGCCTGTAATACCAGCGTTGCCACTCATTAACTTTCTTATCAGTGCAAAAGGAGTTTATGAAATACCCTTCTCAGGCTCTTTTGCCAGTGATTCCGGATCAGGCACTGAAACTGCTTATTATAAGGGAAGACTTGTTTTTGACAGTAAAAATATCAGTAAAGAATAATCATAATGAATAAGAGTTTAGCTATCGTTGCTATATCTGTTTTGATGACACCCGCATTATGGTGTCAGGTTGAAAGAAGCTATTCTGACAAAACGGTGACTGTCGGTGAAGATGTTTTTCTGCCTTTCTGCCGCGGCGAAATCACTGCGAGGTCAGAAGGAGCATCTGTTACTGTCAAAAAGGTCTCTGAATATCTGCTCTCCAGCGATAGCATAAAATTTCCTGTGGGATATAAAGTAAGCTGTTACAGCCAATCTGATATAATGGACATCACTCTAAGTCCATACACTCTTTTCGATGGTGAAAAGAGTGCAATAGGAGGTGCTGCGGTAAGCCTCTTTTTCAATAATGTCTCCGGATTATTCAGACAACCGGTAGTTTCGGATATATATATCCAGCCTGTTGTGACCAGTGATTTTTTTGGTTATCCCGTATATTTCAACGGCTCCTGTGAAATCACGGTAATCAAAAAAAATTCACTCCCTCTTTTCATCCCTGTATCACGTGAAGAGTATCTCAAGGCCCTGATTACAAAAGAGGAGTTGAGAATGAAAGATAACAACGAGGGGATAACTGAAGATGAGACTCTTAAGGAGATGGAAAAAGCCTATCAGCAGCTGTTAAAGACAGACAGGGAAGCAGCAGAAGAGTTCAAAGTCCAGATGGATGAGTTTGCTGCAAATCTGAACCAGGAGTCCTCCTCCACCGATTTACTTACAATGTTAAAAAATGAACTTTCCGGGTTAACACCCGCAGAGCGCAAATCACAGGCGTTTTATGAACCTGCAGCATTTGAAAGGAATGGTAACATTTCAGGACTAAGCGAGAGTGACTCTGAATTTGCAGAACCACTTGTGCGTCCAAACACAAAAGCATTTTCCTCAACCAACGGCGACATCCATATAATCGCAATTCAATGGGCCCTTACCTCTCAAACAGAGGATCAATCCGCACCTCGTCTCTTCTCCTGCAGACAGAAATACGGTTACTGTTTTACTGACAGAATGCTTATAACATTATTCAATGACAGGAAAACATGGGAGAAGGTGTTTGAACTGGTCAGGTAGCTATTTCCCCTTATAAATAAAAATGGCCTTATCAGTAACTAGTTGCTGATAAGGCCATTTTACTGTAGATACCTTTAAGACCGGGATTAACCGGTAATTAATAACTGAATACCACTGAGTTGGGATACTTGCCCGTACCAAAAGAAGAGCTCTGCCCTCCACTGGTATCATATATTATTGCTTTTGAATTGATTTCGTCAAGGCAGATCAGTTCACCACTCTCCGGATCAACTTCTACCCCATAAAATGAAGAATCCACAAGTTTTATGGCAGGTAGGGAGGTGGCTGTAACCGACATTTCATAAAGTCCGTCATTGAGGTAAAATATTGTATTGCCATCAGGAGAAACAGCTATATTATTTATTCCTGATGCATTCATTGATGAAAAAGCATATTCAATAACTTCCCCTGAGGAAGCGTTTACCTTATAAATACCCATATCTGTGTATGACACTGCGGGATAGTTTGAATAGTCCGGAGCCCCTTTACAATAAACCCATATGTTATTGTCTTTGTCAGCAACAAGATCAACAGGACATGAACCCACATTATAACTTTCAACAACTGTGAATGTTTCAGTATTGATCTCCAGAACAGTATTACCGTCATTATTCCATCCTCCGGATACTGCCACGTATGCTTTTGTGCCAACAACAATAACAGATTCAACGCCGGTGGATACGGCAATGGAATCTCTCTTCTCAAGAGTGGCAATGTCGATACTGTAAATATAGTTTGAAGCATAACCATTTCCATTGGTCAGGTACATTGTGTTATTATCTGCCCGTACTATACTTCGTGGATAGGAGAATCCCCTGATGGTCTTAACCGGAGTGAAGTCTTTCATATTTACCACAGTAACTTTCTGCGAGTTGTTAACCACAATGAATCCAAGGGTGTCGGCAATTGCAAACGACTGTGCCACATCACCCAACTCAACACTGTTTACTGAATAATATAAGCTCTTGATATCCGTGCCGGTTACACTGTTATGATATGTTATATCACCCTCGGCACTTCCATAGGTGCCTTCACAGACAACAAACATCCCCTTCAGGTTATTGGCAGTGATATCAGGCTTTTCCTCGCCTTTCTCGCAGGAGACTAACAGAATAAGTCCGGAGAAGAATAAAAACGTGCTTTTTGATAGAAAGTTTTTCATGGTAAAGTATTAATTAAACTATTTGAATTGATATTTCATTTTTACAGACCAGTAACGCCCAGGCATAGGATAAAGTCTTATAAGCTCATAAGTTGTATTTTCCAGATTATTGACAGCTATATGGATACCAAGTATTCCTTTACCTGCCTTTAATTCTGCTCCTGTCCGGATATCCAGGAGACTGTATGGATCAAGCAGTCGCCCCTCATCATAGTATCTGTCAGAAGTAAAATGATGCCAGACCGTAAGATCAAATATCCCAATGACAATTCTGTTTTCCCATGAGGTAATAATCCTGGGAGAATAGAGCATTATCCCCTCCTCATCCGTTGATGATGACACAAGAGAATGATTCAGAGTAATCTTCAGCGATGAGTGATAATCCCATTTGGGACGATCAGTATTAAAAATCACTCCTATATCAATTCCCCTGGAACTGACCTCCTGGTAATTCATTGCACTCCAGTATGCGCCTGCCTGACGCCAGACAATCATATCATTTATGTGAGTATAATATACGCTTACATCAGACTTAAGGCTATTATTGTCTGCCTGCCATAAAGTTATTTCTGAGCCTGTCTCGGCAGTATAACCTCTCTCAGGCTTCAGATTGCTGTCTCCGCCCGGCATCCAGAAAAGATCGTTAAAAGTAGGCTTGCGGAATTTCTGAGAGTAGTTTGTCCGTAGCTTCAGCCGATCATTGATAACTTCCCACGAAGCTCCGAATGAGGGCAAAAGCCCTGACTGCCAACTATTACTCCATTCCCTGCGAAGAGTTGTCTGTAATGTCAGACTCCTGAAGCTATACTTTACTCCCGTAAAAGCTGCTATTCCATTCTCTTTCCTCCTTTCTCCGTATGCAGAAACATCAGCTGCAGTCCATGAGCCTGTCAGCCCGAAATCGAAAGATAACTGCCTGGCCATATAATACCTGAGGTTGGCATCTCCGTAATATTGAACAGATGCAATCCTTGAGTCAATACTATTCACGGTTGACTCTGCCGATGCCTTCTGCCAGTAGTTTTGTCTATCCTGAAAACGGGCAGTCTTTATCTTTATGCTCCAGCGGTTCCTGAAATATTTATATCCCAGATAAACCCTCAGGGCAGAATCACTCTGGTGTTCATAGGTTGTCGATCCTATCCTTGAGGGTATGTCATATGATTTTACCTCATACCATAGGCCTGTCTCTAAGGCTGAAGAAGGAGAGATTTTCCAGGCAAAACCCTGAATGACACCATGATCTTTCCAGCCTCCGTCTCGTTGCCACCTCTGGTATTGATTTATATAATCGTAATATTTAAACTCGTTTTCTGAGCTGGCTCCCCATGATGACAATTTCCAGGCTATTTTATCATTTCCGGCATTGACAGTGATGCCGCCATTTATTGTCATCAATGACTGATAATTAAGATATGCCTCCGCATCCAGTTTCTTCTCAGTCTTGAGTTCGGTTTTGAGCTCCACTGCCCCACCGAATGTACCACTGCCATAGAGGGCTCCTGAAGCACCATACACCAGCGAGACACGATCAAAGCCGGCTGCCGGCACCATTGAAAGATCACATGATCCTACTGTGACAGAATTTATAGGGAACCCATTCCAGTTTACCTGTACCTGGCTTGATGAGGCCCCTCTTAAGGCAATGGTGGAGACGGCTCCGCCAACACCATAGCTTCTGATATTCAAGGCTGCCTCCTCTGTCAGAAGACGGCTCAGCGACTCACCTGAATAAACACTCAGTTTATCTGTTCCAAACTCCTCTTTCCTGATATCTTCCCTGAAATACTCACTGCGTGATGCACTCACAACCACATCAGGAATATGCAGAACCGTGTCTTTAACAGACTGGGCCACTGTACTGAGACTAATGCCCGCTATAACCAGTATAACTGACAATCGCATACCAACAGATATCCAGCTCTTTTTCATGTACATAAATCAATTGCAAAAACATTTACTGCCACCGGTGTATCATTTAAAACATACTGATACAGGGATGCCTACTGAAAAATATCGCAACTTTAAAGAGACCGGAATAGATATAAAACATAATGTCTCTACTCTTTGTCTTTCACCCGAAAACTACGATGTAAATCTCAGGCAGGTCTTCTGGCTTATCCTTGTTCTGGCTGCCTTCCCATTTCACACTTTGTGTAACAGTGGCCTGGTATGCCAAAACATTTGCAGGATTTACAGCTGCGGGTACAGCTCCTGTTTTTCACAGGATTCCCTTTTTGACTCTGACCGGCAAGATCACTGACCAGAGTACCTGAAATCGTATTACAAAATTAATCTTTTTAGGATTCCTATTCTTTTCTTTCCCGGAAAATATTGTACCCTAAAGCATCGACAGAAAAAACCAATAACTTAACTCGGTTATTCTCACTATATTCCGCTATAAAAACACTGTCACTCTCTTTCTCAAATGTGACTTTTGTTTTCGGGGCCATGTACTATCAGATCTTATATTATTGTTTATTTATCACCGTTAGCAACCAGCATAGCCACCCGGTTAACTCACCATCCTGCCGTTCATCAGCATCTCCACTGCCTCATCAAGGGAGCCGGCACGGATAATCTTGCCTGAATTGACAAAATAGATCTCGTCGGCATTGGCAATGGTGTTAAGACGATGAGCAATTATAACCCTGGTAGTTGATGAAGGCAGCCTGACAAGAATCTCTTCCAGCATCTCCTCAGTGACAGTATCGATGTTTGCCGTAGCTTCGTCGAGAATCAAAAGATCAGGTTTCCTTAGTACTGCCCTAATGAAAGCAATAAGCTGCCTCTGGCCGAGGCTTATGTCGGCTGCCGACAGATCAATGGCAGTATCAAGACCTTTGTCAAATCGCTGTATAAGCATTTCAAGACCTGAATTATTAAGTATCTCCATTAACTCACTGTTATCACATCCGGCCAGTTCATCATTTCCGTAAAGGAAATTTTCACGAACGGTACCTGTGAACAGGAAGGGATCCTGTAAAATAAAGCCCACTTTCTTTGAACGTTCCTCAGGGGAGAAGCTACGTATGTCCCTGCCATCAAGGAGTACGAGACCGCTTGTGGGATCATACAACCTCGAAAGGAGCGAAGCAGTTGTTGTCTTGCCTCCACCTGTGGGGCCAACAAAGGCATATGTCTTTCCCCGTTCAAGGTCAAAAGTGATATGGTGCAGCACCTCTTTGCCGTTTGGATAGGAAAAGGAGACACACCTGAATGACATCAGCGATTCGGTCTGGTAATTCTTCCTGGCTTCAACAACAGGCATGTCATTACTTAGATTAAGAATTATCAGAATACGGTCCCAGGCAGCAAGCGCAAGCTGAAAGTTAGACCATAATGCTGCCATCTGCTGCAGCGGATGGTAAAAATTATTTACGTAGGTGATGAAACTTATCAGTAATCCGATAGTAAACTCACCCTTGATTATCAGATATATACCAAATGCCAGGACAATCATCTGTGCAATATTCGAGAAGAGTGTATAGACAGGTGAGATTACGTTATTTGAAATGCCAGCCTTAACAGCTGTTTTATAATTACTGCCGTTCACTTCGCTGAAGCGTTGCCGGAAATAATCGCGGCGGTTGAATGCCACAATAACCTTGAAATTATTCAGACTCTCCTGTACCTCAGCGCTCAACAGTCCTGTACTTTTCAGGTTCTCCGCATTACGCCTCTTGATCCATGGTGATACAATCCGGGTGAAGAGCCATATCACCACGGCAGGAAGCAAGGCTGCCACTCCCAGTTCAAAATTTATCGAGAGAATAAATATTGCAGCACCTATCATAATCAGTATAAGACGAAGAAACTGCATCAGCGATTGTGAAAAAAACTGGTTTATCTTGTCTGTGTCGTTATTGATACGTGAAATGAGATCCCCTGTTTTGTTCTGATTAAAGAAGTCAAGAGGTAATGTCTGTATCTTTTCAAAGACTGAATTACGGAGGTTAAACAACATATTCTGTCCGAGAGTCCCCATAAGCTTTGATTGGATATAGCCTGCAATAAGGGATATGACATACATTACCAGCAGTATGGCTGTAAAAACCATTACTCCGTGAAACTGCTTCGTCTGAATGTAGTTGTCAATGGTATATCCGATAATAACCGGTCCCAGAAGGCTAAGGACTGCCGCTATGAACATGGCGGCAAACGATACTGCAAGCAACCTCTTCTCTCCTACCATATGAGCCACAAGCGATTTTACAGATCTCCATATCTGTCTCTTTTCGCCCTGCTCCCGGGATATGTCATTCAGGTTATAATTCATAATGACTGGTGCTTTTCTGCGAATTATATATCTGAACATATTCCGGACAGCTCTCCTTTAACGACTCATGGGGTCCGGAGGCAATCACCTCTCCCTCCATCAGCAACACTATCTGCCCGAAGTTTTTCACAGCTGATATCTTTTGTGTCACTGATATGAGAGTCAGATCAGGATAGTTCCTGCGGACATTTGCCAATATCTTCTTCTCTGTCTGACGGTCAACACGGGCGGTAAAATCATCGAGCAGCAATACCTCCGGGTTAAGAGCCAACGCCCGTGCCAGCATAATGCGCTGCTTCTGTCCGCCAGAGAGGGTTGTGCCTCTCTCAGAGACAATGGTATCAAGATGCTCAGGAAGAGTATCTATAAACTCTCGCAGCTCAGCGGTCGATATTGCCTTCTCCAGCGATTCGTCTGTTACCTCAGCACTGAAAGCAATGTTTTCACGCAGGGTCATATTGAACAGTATGCTGTCCTGGAAGACAAAACCAACCTGACGGTAGAACGACTCTTTGTTATACTCATCAAGCCTGTTGCCATCATAGAGTATTTCTCCTGATGAAGGTTTTATGAGGCCTGTCAGAAGGTACAAGAGCTGGCTTTTACCTGCAGCGGTAGGACCTATTATTGCTGTCTGCGAACCCGGTTCTATACTGACAGACACATTCTTAAGCACACTCTTGTCACCATACTTCACTGTAACATCTCTCAATTCTATCCGCCCTTTCAGCTGCCTGCATATCGTTCCTGTGTCAGCATAATCAGGAGCTCTGAGAATCTTCTCTATCCTCTCGTATGAGGCTGTTGAGGATGCAATAATGTTACTCATAAACCCTATTACCATTATGGGGAAGAACAGAATGGCCACATAACTGTTGAATGCGGCAAAATCGCCCAGTGACAGCTTATCTGTGATAACAAAATGGCCCCCCACTGATAGAATGATCAGGATAGCTATATTACCAAGGAACATTATCACCGGCATAAGTGTGGAAAAGAGTGTGAGAATTGAGATCCCTATGGTTCTGGCTTCTTTGCTGGCTTCGAGAAATTTATTGTATTCTGACTGCTGGGAATTTATCACACGGATTATTGCCGAACCCAGTATGCTCTCATTGATGACCCTGTTTAGCCAGTCTATCACTTCACGCGAGCGACGGAAAAGAACCCTGACACGTTTGAACAGAATACGGAAAATGACAACCATCAGTGGTATAACAGCTATCACTGCCAGTGCAAGCTCCCAGTTTATAGTAATAAGTAAAACACATGTTCCGGCAATTATAAAGACTGAAGAGATAATGGCAGATACTGCATGCGAGACAAACATCTTTACAGAGTCAATGTCAGAGGTCATATTGGTTAGCAATCGGGCTGGGTTTGACTGTTGTATAAAAGAGAGACCCTGACCTGATATCTTGTCAGAAATCCTTTTTCTCAGGTCAAAGGCAACCCTCTCCGCAGTATATGTCTGTACCACTGTCTGGAGATATGAAAAAAGAAAGATGATGGTAGTAGCTGACAGAAAGGCAATAAGTATTTCTTTCACTGAATAATCTGAGGCTGTGAATGAATCAATTCCGTGCGAAATAATCCGGGGAATGACAAGGTTTGTGGCATTACCGATAAGGGTAAAAGCAATAAGCAACAGAACCCTTCCACGGTAGGGTTTCAGCAATGCAAGCAGATTGAGTTTCTGGTTATGGACCGGTTTGCTGTTGACCATTATGCTTTTCAATGCATTTTTATTCAAAAAAACAGGTCAAAGAAACCAAAATATGTGATATGGTGTCTCTTTGCATCAGTATGATTGTTGTAAATAAGAGTTAAAATACAGAAAACATGTTATTTCACTGAAACAAACTGATAAAACAGAACAGGAGACGAATCTCTCTTTTAATTAATCATACTGTTTGAACGGAAACCAGGGAAAACAGAAAAAAGTTTTCGCTAATTTTACTGCCCTATGCGGAAGCCGAAAAGCATTATGAGTAGGCAATTTAAATT
>QKCK01000187.1 GCA_003245695.1 Bacteroidota bacterium
GTCAGCCGAAAATGAACCGTTGGCTATTGGCGGCATGCTTGACCTAAAGAAGGTATATTCATTTAAGGTTGTGCCTGATGGCGTGGCTGACAGCCTGAAATCACATATCATCGGCGCCCAGGCAAATGTATGGACTGAATATATGCCTGATGAAAAGCAGGCTGAGTATATGATATTCCCGCGCCTGGCGGCTATGGCTGAGGTCTTATGGACCCCTGAGCCCGATCTTGACTATTCAGACTTCAGTAAAAGGATGAATGAGGAATATGCCAGATATGATGCCATGGGCATAAACTACAGGATACAATATCCCACCGGCCTCGCTGACATTAACCTCTCTGTTGCAGACACCTTTAATGTGAATCTCGAAAACGGTATCGGATGTTCCGCGATAGGTTATACCACTGATAACAGTGAACCATGCAAATCCTCACCGGTATTTACGGAAACATTTAAAGCTGTCCCTGACAGTTTGATAACCATTAAGGCCGTTACCATTATGCCCTCGGGGAGGAAGAGCCAAATCGTTTCCGGAGAAATAAGGCGTGTGGAACTAAAAGAGGCTGCTGAGGCAGGTAATATCAAAAGTGGCTTGTTATGTAAATTATATTCAGGCACCTACAGCTCAACATATGAGTTACCCGAAACACCCGATACTGTCTTCACTGTAAATACGTTATCATTGCAGGGATGGATGCCTGTGGAGTTGTTTGGTCTGGAATACTCAGGTTATATTGACATACCTTCTGACGGCATTTATACATTCTTCACATCATCTGACGATGGCATCTTACTCAGCATTGACAATGAGACAGTCATTGATGGCAATCTCCGGCATCACGGTGTCACAAATCAGGGCAGCAGTGCTTTGAAAAAAGGGCTCCATCGCCTAAGTCTAAGATACTTCCAGTCATACTATCGTAAGTCGCTTGAAGTGTACATGGCCTCACCGGAGACAGAGAGACAACTGATCCCGGCTGAGATACTATTCCACTAGCATTACCTCAGAATACTTCATAAATGCAAGCAGGAGACATCGTTATCTGATGTCTCCTGCTTTTCTGTCGGTCTGCGGGGGCTCGAACCCCGGGCCCGCTGATTAAGAGTCAGCTGCTCTACCAACTGAGCTACAGACCGTCAAATCGGCTGCAAATGTAATATTTATTATTTAATTTTTAAACTTCTTCGGGATTTTATTATCCTATTCCGCATTTCGTCTTTTAAAATCGCCCCCCAGGTTTATCCTTATGGCAAAAAGCATTGCCATCTCAGTGGCATCGGGCAGAAACTGGTATGTAAACTGTATTCTGCTCTCTACTGTTTTGCCGGAAATAAGATAATATGCATCTCCTCTGGCAAGAAAGCCTGCTGTAAATGACCTATCACCTGACGTTACACAAAGGTCGTCGCCCTTATAGAACAGTCCATGCAGTCCGAAATGACCATACATGCACTCTATCTCTCCTGTGAACCCTCTGGCGCTGACAAAGTCATACTCTCCCCTTATTCGGTCAAGAGAGCCTGCAACCCCTGCGGTAATTACCAGGGTATCAAAAGCAGTCACTGAAGAGAGATCAAAGCCGGCAACAAGGGTGTATCCAATATTGTCCCTCAGGCTTACAGCCTCATCTTTTGGTTCTGTATGGGCAAGATGGTTTATTACAAGATTATGTCTGTACAAAAACAAGTTTTTATTTATGCTTCCGGTCATCCCTATGGTAAAAGATTCACGTGTCACTTCCGACCTGCGGCCGGTCCAGTCAATCCAGATATTCTGTTTAATAACCTTTCCTGAATAGTCAAGAAGTATCCCTTCAATATTAGGCCGGTAATAATTCAGAGTATCAGTGAGGAGCGCCAGGGGCATATTTATGGAGTTATATCTGGGCAACGCACCTACTGAATATGTGAAGTTTCCTTTTGCTCCATTGCAATAGAGGATGATATCCGGGGCAAGCAGTTCACCTTTGCTTCCAAACTCATACAGATAATCGAGCCCGGCTGCAAATCGTGTGGCCTGGTCAGTTTTTACGCCAAGCTCACCACGCAGTCGTGATCCGAACATTGTCTGATCATATGCATAAAGGTTATCGTACTCTCTGTTATCAAAAAAACCGGTGAATCCCAGGCGGTAATCAAACTGCTGCGCCTCTGCTGCCATAAAAGACAGAAGCATAACTGATAAAGATATAATTCTTCTATAAGTAACCATCAGGCTTGCGGGTTAGAAAAGCCAAATATAACCAAGAGAGAAGAGAAACTGTCAACAAAGAAAAACAAAAGTTAGTATGAAGTGAGAAAAATGGCCGCCATGATGTTTAAATCACAATGATCAAACGACCAAAGAGGAAGAAAAAAAGCAGAGAGAGCCTGGAATACAATTATCAGCTAGCTACAACGTAAGAACAATAAGTCCTTCCCGTGGTATTGCATAATATATGACCTTTGCATCAGACTTTGGCACCCAAATCTTAATGAAAGGAGTATATTCGGGAGTTCTGAGATGAATGATATCGTCAGCTTCCTTCTTTGCACTTGTCAGCCTGTCGTTCAGATTAAAAAAGAACTTTTTTCTTCTGTCAGATCCTATGGTATCTTCTGACTGTTCAAAGAAGAGTCTGAAATTTTTATCAGTATTAAGAGTAAAATAAACAGCCTCAAAATCAGAGGTATCAGGTTGTTCCTCT
This sequence comes from Bacteroidota bacterium, assembly GCA_003245695.1. Lineage (GTDB taxonomy): Bacteria > Bacteroidota > Bacteroidia > Bacteroidales > VadinHA17 > SR-FBR-E99. Next base: position 2,688 of record QKCK01000187.1, read on the forward strand.
GGTGTGGCATAGGCTTCAACAGTATCTTTCGGAGCTATCTTAACCTTCACTGGGTCTTTATGAAATGTCGCAGCCATATCAGTCACCTTTAAAGGAGATGACAGGGCAGAATAGACAGCCTCCTGGTTTGCCCTGAAAAAGAAAGGACTGATAATACTGGCTCTTATCTTCATGCTCTTTACAGACACGCCCTTTATCATTAAGGCAATGGTACTGTCGCGCATATTTATCATCAGCCCCACTGAATCTGAAGAAGCCATTTTTATCTGAGCCCCAAGAAAAGCCTTTTTCCTGATCTTGTCTATGTAACCGGGGATTTCGCACTGGTTTATGGTATCACCCTCCTTCTGTGGCAATGAGGTAAAGTATGCTTCATCGAACTGTCGCACAGAGTGATTAACAGCCGAGACTGACTTACTAAGATAGAAACCAACAATTGCTGAAATAAATAATGCGGCAATTATTAAAAACCATTTAGTTCTGGAACTCATATAATATTTCTTTTTCAGTAAATATAGACTTTTGATCCGGGATTCAAGGTTTTATATACTACTTCCAGATCATCATCATTCAGTCTTATACAGCCGTGAGTAACAGGCATACCCAGGAGACGTTTATAAATCGTTCCATGAATCATGTACCCATCGCCAAGATGGAGTGCGTAATCACCCAGGGAATAGCTGTCATAACGGGATGGGTCACCGGCTTTAGGTATTGGCAATCCCTCCTCAATGAAGGCCCAGTCGGGTTTAGTCCATACCGGGTTTGTCTGTTTGTATTTCACCTCATGACATCCGCGAGGTGTTTTAAAGAGATACTTCTTTTTACCATCGGGGGTTATCAGCAGGCTGTTTTTACCGGTAGAGGCTCTTCCTGAGCGTACCAGAGTCCGGTTTTTGTACAGGAAGAACTTATTATCAACTGTGTTTATAACGATATAAGATGAAGTGGGAACCATAGCTGAAAGCCTTTTGTCAAGGCGGTTTATGTCAGCCTCAATCTTCGCTGTCTGTTTCCTGATAGTTTTATTTTTCAGCAGTGATGAGTCAGGAGGGCAGATTGAGCGGTTTGTGCCCCATGATGTCTGCAGGGCAGGCGCAATATATACAGGGACGCAAAAAAGGAAGAGAAGCAACGCAAGGATTGAGATAGTGATAAGTAATCCCCTGATAAGCCTGTTTAACCCTCCCCGACTCACTTCAGACAAATCATCCGTGATGAGGTTTTCATTGTTCTCTTTTAACTCTTCATTATTGTTATCCAATTGTTCATCCATCGCTTCGGAATATTACGCTGGTCACTCACCAGCCATTACCTGGGTTAATGTTATAGTTGAACCTATAATTGTCACTGGTGTTCCATTTGACACCAGCCTGAAAAGAGTATCCATATCAGGATTCCTTAGCGCCACACAACCCTCGGTCCAGTTTCCTCCCTTGCCTCCGTCGCCATGAATCTCAATAAGTCCTCCAATCTTTGAATTCGATGGGATAGATCCGGAACTTACCCTCTGTCTGAATTCCTCAAGATCCTGTTCGTTGGGGTAGTTGATCATAAGTGCCTTATGGTACTTTGTGGAGCCGTTCTGTAGTTTCTTTGTAACCCGGTATCTGCCTTCAGGCGTAGCACCATCACCCTTTGACACTTTATCTCCCATCCAGTTCTTTCCAAACTCAGCTTCAAAGGTGTACTTCTTCACACCATTATAATACAAATGACAGACACCTGGTATCTTCTCAACAACAATGGCATATGAATTGTTTGCTTTACTCTCATTTATTGTGGCCCTTGTCCACTCCTGCCATCTTGAAAAGTTCCTGTAATAGTTGGTTAGTTTCTCACGGGCAACTTCATATGAGTCGGTGATATAATCATTTGCCTCTGATACCTTTACATTACCAGAGACATACTGCCCTTTATCATAGGCTATCTCAGCCTCCTTAAGAAGTAGTTTTCCCCTGGCATTCTTCTTTTTCATCTCCATGGGCAGAGGTACGCTGGTGAATATCTTTTCAAAGGCTTTAAGTTCTGAATTCAGCCTGTCTATATCACGCTTGAGTGACTCCTTCATGTCTTTCTCCTTGGCAATTGTCCGCTTTGTTGCTTCGGCTGCCTTCTTTGAAGCCAGAAGAGAGAATTTCCTTACACGCTCGTAGTCACGGAACAGAATGAAGCGTCTGTTTTCCGTCTTCCACGATATCATGGCAGAGTCATAAAAACTACGTGCCTCCTTAAATAATTTTGCCGAATATATAACTGAGTTCTTACTTCGGGCATCTGCAATGGCAATACGTGCCTCCTCCAGCTCTTTTACCGGAGGGTCGGGCACCAGATTGACAAATAACCATGCTAATCCTGCAAGGATTACAAACACAAATACAAGTAAAAATACTTTTTTAACCACCGAGCGCTTCATCAGATTATCCGGACACTAAAAAAATCCCCGGGAGAGACCCGGGGACTTTCATTAACTTATAATGAAGGTATTACCTTTTAACTTTTGCCATTACTTCTTCAAGCTCAGCTTTAAGATCATTGAGCTGTTTTGTAGTAGCAGTGATCTTATCAGCAACCTGCATGTAGTTTGTTCCTGCATCGAAGAGAGTCTGAGCTTCGGTTATTGTAGCTTCAGCTGCATCAACCTCACCTTTCATCTGCTCAAGAACTGCTTTTGCATCTTTTCCACGAGGAGCTTTTGCAATAAGACCTTTTACTTCGTCAAGAAGTGCTTTTACAGATACAAGACCTGCTTCTGCTTCTGCCTTAACTTCAGCTTTCTTTGCAACAGCACTTGTTGCTACTGTTCCTGCCTGAGCTTTGAGAGCTTCAAGCTTAGCACTTGCAGTTTTGTAGCTCTTGAAAAGTTTTGATTTCTGAGCTTCGATATCCTGCATGATAACAGTCATTGAATCATTAAGAGCTGTGAAATCACCTGGAAGATAGATGTCTGCTTCAACAACTTTAGCTGAGTCAATAGCAGCGTTTGCTGCATCGATACCAGCCTGAGGAACTTTACCGCAGCTTGTCATTAAGGCAACTGCTGCAACGGTAGCAATAACTAAAAAGAATCTGTTTTTCATCTCTGTTTGAATTTAAGTTCTAATAAAAAGTTATTTTACGTTAATGTTCTCTGCTTCAGATTGAAAATCTGTTGCAAATTTAACAAATTTTATCATTATGACGCCCCATAGTTAAAAAGTAACAAACATTTTACAAAAATTTTTTTCAACCATCAGTTACCTTCTTCTTACCTACGGATATAACATTATATTTGCAACTTCATAGCTGATTGTTGCGATGCCGCGTAAGAAACTGGAAATAAGCGACGAAGAAGTTGTCAGAAGGATAAAAGAGGGTCATGAGAGCGAGCTTTTTTCGGTACTCTATGAGCGTTACTATTCAAAAGTACTTGACAAATGCTATAGCCTTGCTCAAAGCAGAGAGCTGGCAGAAGAACTCGCCGGCGACATCCTGTCAAAAGTTTATGAGAAGCTTGATAGTTTCAAAGGGAACTCATCTTTTTCTTCATGGCTCTATTCTGTCACATATAATCATTGTATTGACTGGCTCAGGGAAAAGAAACGTCTGCATTACCCTGAATGGAACAGCTCCAATGAACTGCCCGAGATCATTGATGAGACGTATGAAGAAGAGAGCATAATAGACTATGACAGGCTGATGACACTGCTCGATAAACTACATACCGAGGAGAAGGCACTGATAATGATGCGCTATTTTGACGAGATGTCGCTGATGCAGATAGCAAAAGCGCTCAGGGTCACTGAGAGTGCAGCAAAGATGAGGCTTAAAAGAGCCAAGGCCAGACTTCTTTATCTATATAACAGCAGCAGTGGAGAGTATTCAGTTTTGCTGCCACTATTGTTACTTTTCGCTGTCTCATCGTCTTAAATATAAAGTAAATAGTGGACCTCCTGAAAAAAATATTAAACGTCACTTCAATCCTGGTGCCTCAGACTGCAAAAGAGGGAATGAGGAGGCATTTCTTTTCAGCAAAGAACAGTGAATGGAGTCGCCATGGAAACTATTATGAGGCAATCTTCTACCACCACGGACTGGAAAAAATAGCACGGTTCAGCAGTGATGGTGAATTACTCGAACACAGAGTCAACCTCCCTCTTGAGAAGATACCGGCAGCCGTATCTGTCAATGCCTCAGCCGAGGGTGAGATAATGAACTGCATAGAGATTCATACTGAGGCAGTATTGACATACGAATTCATAGTGAGAGACAAATCCCTCAACCGCTACCTGTTGCTGACAGATGATTCAGGGATAAAGGTCAGGAAGGTGAAGCTGTAAAGGCCACTTTCTGATGAGTCAGAAATGAGGCTTGCCTGTGAAGGGAAAGTTTGAGATTTATTGTCCCTTTCAGAATTAACCCATTTATATGGCAAAGACAGCCAAAATATCCACTAAGACATTAACCCTTCGGGTAATTTTTGTTTTTCTACGACATCCCTTGGAAGCAAGCTTCCCGGTATGTCTGCCTCGAAAATACCCACGGGATTACTCGCTCCGCTCGTGATCCCTGATGGCGGTATCCTCGCAAAGCTTAAATTAACCCTTCGGGTAATTTTTGTTTTACTCCGACATCCCTTGGAAGCAAGCTTCCCGGTATGTCTGCGTAAAACAAAAAACCCCGCCAAGGGCGGGGTTAATTTAAGCTTTGCGGAGAGAGGGGGATTCGAACCCCCGGTACAGTTACCCATACGGCAGTTTAGCAAACTGCTGGTTTAAGCCACTCACCCATCTCTCCTGGTGTGTCAAAAACTATGAATATCGTGGCAGTTTATCCGCCAACCGGCGGATGGTTTAAGCCACTCTTCTATCTCTTCAACTATTTCAAAAAACTATATATATCGTGGCAGTTTATCCGTCAACAGGCAAATAGCCTAAGCCTCCTTAATATCTTTCCAACATGCATAAGAACGATATTTATCTCTTGCTATCATGCATATAATATACATTCAACAACAGCGGGGCAAAAATATAAAATAGGTTAATACTTTACAAACATATCACATCTTTTTCTGAAGAAAGAGTCATTATTAATCTATTAGATCTTTTTGTTTTATTATTTAAAGTATTTTTGCGCTTTTTATTACTAAACGGAACTATGCCCGAGTGAATAAAAAATGATTAAAAAGAGTTAAACCACAGAAGAGAAATAAAAAAAGGTTAGCATAAGTGAACAAAATCGCTATTTTTGAATACCCTAAAACTACCTACCATGTCAAAATTATTTATTACCAAGCCTCTAAGTCTGTTAAGACAGGAATCCAGCAGTGAGCAGGGATTTAAAAGGGCGTTAAGTGCAACAAACCTCACAACCCTGGGTATAGGGGCAATCATCGGTGCCGGCATCTTTGTCCTCACCGGTCAGGCAGCAGCACAGTATGCCGGACCAGCAATCGTAATATCATTTGTTATCTCGGGTTTTGCCTGTCTTTTTGCAGGCCTCTGTTATGCAGAATTTGCCTCAATGATTCCTATCGCCGGTAGTGCATACACATACGCATATGCAACCATGGGTGAGTTCATTGCCTGGATCATAGGATGGGACCTGATACTTGAATACCTTTTCGCTGCCTCCACAGTTTCTGTTGGCTGGTCAGGCTATGTGGTAAGCTTTCTGAGGGACTTCGGAATAAACATACCGGCACAGCTGACCTCAGCCCTGGGGACAATTATGGTAGATGTACCTGATCAGGGCTGGAAGGTACTGACAACACAACTCAGCGACAGTCTCACGGCATCGGGTATTGACGTTAACTCCCTGGCTCATCTTAAGGGTATCATAAACCTGCCTGCCATGTTCATTGTTGCGGCAATAACAGCTCTGCTTGTTGGTGGCATTAAAGAGTCGGCCCGCTTTAACAATGTCATGGTAATAATAAAAGTTTTTGTCATTCTCCTTTTCATCGGCATAGGATTCTTTTTTGTCAACAAGGCAAACTGGCATCCATTCATTCCTGAGAACACAGGAGTATGGGGTCATTTTGGATGGAGTGGTATTTTACGAGGGTCGGCGGTGATCTTCTTTGCATATATCGGCTTTGATGCTGTTTCTACAGCTGCCCAGGAGGCAAAGAACCCGCAACGCGATATGCCCATAGGGATACTGGGATCTCTGGGGATCTCCACCGCACTATATATCCTTGTAGCGATAGTGCTTACAGGAATAGTCAGCTATTCACTTCTCAATGTGGCAGACCCAATAGCTGTGGGTGTCAATGCCATGGGCGCAAAGCTGTTCTGGCCGCGGCCGATAATAAAAGTGGCCGCTATAGCCGGTCTTACATCAGTGATACTTGTAATGATGCTCGGTCAGCCAAGGATATTTTTCTCCATGTCAAAAGACGGGCTTCTGCCACCAGTGTTCTCA
>QKCK01000078.1 GCA_003245695.1 Bacteroidota bacterium
TTGAAGGATGGAATGCAGAGAGTAATGCAGCCTCTCTTCTCAGTGGCCTGGGTATTAAGGAGGATCAACACTATAAGCTGCTCAGGGACCTGACAGGTAAAGAGAAGGTCAAGGTTCTCCTGGCCCAGGCCCTCTTCGGCAAGCCTGACAACCTGCTTCTTGATGAGCCTACCAACGATCTTGATCTCGAGACAGTGAGCTGGCTCGAGAATTACCTCTCCGAATTTGACAATACTGTGCTGGTGGTTTCACACGACCGTCACTTTCTTGACTCAATATGCACACATATCGTTGATATTGACTTCAGCAAGGTGCAGCTGTTCTCAGGTAACTACAGCTTCTGGTATGAGTCGAGTCAGCTGGCTCTGAAGCAACAGATGGCTCAGAACAAGAAAGCCGAGGAGAAGAAGAAAGAGTTGCAGGAGTTCATTCAGCGGTTCAGTGCCAACGTTGCCAAATCAAAACAGACAACCAGTCGCAAGAAGATGATAGAGAAGCTTAATGTGGAAGAGATAAAGCCTTCAACACGCAGGTATCCGGGCATCATCTTCACACCGGGGCGTGAGCCAGGCAACGCTATTCTCTCCGTGAAGGGACTAAGTAAAAGCACCGAAGGGCAGATGCTGTTCAAAGACCTTAACTTTACTGTCAACAAAGACGACAAGATAGTCTTTCTCTCAAGAGACTCAAGGGCTATGACAGCTCTCTTCGAGATACTCAAGGGACATGACAAACCTGATCAGGGCACCTTCGACTGGGGCCAGACTATTGTTAAAGCATACCTGCCGCTTGACAATGAACAATTCTTTGTAAAGGACATCACACTGGTCGACTGGCTGGCTCAGTACTCAGAAGACACCAGCGAGTTTTATCTCAGGGGCATCCTTGGGAAGATGCTCTTCTCAGGCGAGGAGATATACAAAAAGGTCAATGTTCTTTCAGGAGGCGAGAGAGTTAGGTGTATGATATCACGAATGATGGTTCGCAATGCCAATGTCATGCTTCTTGATGGTCCTACTAACCATCTTGACCTTGAATCGATACAGGCATTCAATAACACACTAATCAAGTTCAAAGGCAACATACTGATGTCATCGCACGACCATGAGTTTATCCAGACGGTATGTAACCGCATCATAGAGATAGGCCCGAAAGGCATGATTGACAAGGAGATGCAGTATGATGATTACATCTATGATGAAAAGATAGCAGAAAGACGTGAAAGCATTTACTGATCTGGTAAATGCATGGCGTCACTGCCTACAGCTCATTGTTTTCCATGTTATATCCCTGGTTTGGATCCTGCTGCTGCATGTTTTCCCTGTTCATCTTTTTAGGCTTCATATTTCCGAAGCTATAGGTTGCGGTAATACCGATCTGTCTTCCTCCACGCCAGCTCTCACCCACCTGTGAGTAGCCCATGCCCGAGGTATATGTCTTTCGTTTCCTTGAGTTAAAGATATCACGGGCATTAATGCTCAGACTCATTTTGTCAAATGACTTCCTGATGCCTCCATCGACAGTGTAACCTGCTTTCCTGTAACCCTGGGCAATAACCTGTCTTGAGTCATAACTCCCTGTTAACTGAACTGAATATGCTTTTGGCAGTTTAAAGTTGGCTATCAGCTTTCCGCTCCAGGCAAAGTTCTCATCTCCGGCACCTGAAATGGTATATGACGAGCCTGAAGGAGTATAACTGAATCCGTCAAGCTGATAATAGTATACATATACCGTTGTTGTTGTTTCAAGAATCTTAAATAGCTCATCCTTTAATACAAGTTCCATACCTGTAGCAGATGACCTGGAGATATTTTCATAGGTCGTCTTCATTATGTTATCTTCAAGATAACTGATACTCTGTATCACATTGTCAGTATTCCTGTAACCTAAGGCAAAAGAGATGACATGTTTATCCCAGCTCTTGATATAATTCAACTCAAAGGCATTTGAGAACTGTGGCAGAAGGTACGGGTTTCCGAATGAGATATTTGTTGAGTCAGTGATATTTACAAATGAGTTCAGCTGTCCGCCCCACGGACGTGATATGCGCCTGGTATAGCTCATCTGCAGCTCATTGTTACCAGGCAGCGAGTAAGAAAGAAACAGGCTGGGGAAAAGACTAAGGTAATCCTTTGCAAATGGATCAACATCTTCCGGAGTCTGTCCATACCCTGGCGACCGTGTGGTAATATGAGAGTATTCACCACGCAGGCCCAGCTGATACCCGAAGCTGTTTATTTTGCCTGAGTATGTGCCATAAAGTGCATGTATGTCTATATCATATAAAAACCTGTTGAAGAGCGCTGTCTGTGGCAACGCGTCATCCTCAATGGTGCCTGAGAATGTTTCAACGGGACTGTCTTCACGGTTTAGGGTGCCTTTATAACCGGCCTCAATTTTCCTGTTCTCACTTACTTTGTTCAGATAATCAAGTTGTATCTCCAAACCCTTATTATTAATGTCTCTCGTCTGTTTCTGGAATGATGAGATGTTACTGTAATCGTCATACACTGAATTCTGATTATAGAGTGTTGTTGCATCCATCCCCCATTTATTAAATGAAAGGGTAAAGTCGAGATAGTGATCAGTGCCGAATTCATGTTTATACCCCAACTCTGCGTTACCGCCCATCATATCATCGTCAGATGATGAGTTACGGCTTCTGCTTATAAATGAATTCTGGACATTGCTTATATAATTTACATCGGTTTTATTTAATCCGTTACCAAGCATAAGTATCCCCCCGATGGTAAGATGGTCAACAGGTGTAAAATGCCATGTGGCACCTGCTCTTGAAAAGAGATGGCTGCCGTTATTCCTGCCTTCTGATTCCTGGTTCAGAAAAGTAGTGTCAATATCAGAGTAATATATGCGGTCACTGAAACTGCCGCTTTTATTCCTGCGGCTTCTGAAACTGACACTGGCATATGCATCAAGCTTACTGCTGTTATAATTATAGTTTGAGCTTAAATTATAACTACCCCTGGTATCTACCCCGGCCTGAACGCTCCCATAATAACCCGCCTTGCGATCTTTCTTAAGAACGATATTTATAATACCGGCAGTCCCTTCAGGACTATATTTTGCTGACGGGTTTGTTATCACCTCAATCTTCTCTATCGTCTCTGCCGGTAGTTGTTCCAATATCTGAGCCCTGTTATCAGCTGTCATGCCTGAAGCCTTCCCATTGATCCATACTGTTACTGAGGAGCTACCCTTGAGAGATATTGAGCCATCATTATCAACCTCAACAGATGGAATATTACTGAGAATATCTGTTGCCGTTCCTCCTGTTGAGGCTATGTTCTGGTCAATGGAAAAGACCTTCTTATCAATATCTATTTTCATCTGTGATCTCATCCCTACAACCTTCACTTCATCCATCATCATTGTGTTTTCTGACAGTATGATGCCACTGAGATCAATGAGGGCTGATGATGATGTAACTGAAATCTCCTTTTCAAAAGGGGTGTAACCAATATATGAAACGGAAATCAAATATTTCCCGTAGGGTAGATTATCTATTTCGAATCTACCATTTTTATCAGTGGTAACGCCGACAGGTAATGCGCCTTCAGTGTTGACTTTCTTAACACTTACATTTACAAATTCAATAGGTTCATTTGTCTTTGAGTCTAATACATATCCTTTGACTTTTCCCCCGGTATCTGATGCATATATATTATTGAACGCAAGTAGAAGACAGATGACAAGAAACAAACCAGTTTTTCTCATTTTTAAAAATTTCCCGCAAAGGTGGGTAAACCGGATTTGATTATATCCTGTTTTAGGTTAAAAAAACAAAAATCTTATGTTAATCTTCAGTTAACAGTCGCAAGTCTGTCATCCTGCATGAGCAAAATATTTCCATGGCATCATCACAGATTCATTTATATACAATCATCGGCAGCGACGCAATGCGATGTGTCGCCACAGCTCATTACCGCAACTTATCACTGCCAATGATAACAGAACTTCTGTTTCCAGTGTTTTTGTAACTTGCATCAGTCAGCTGCAAAATAAAGTCTATGGGGTCATATTCCAGAGGCAGGTATCACAAGGGTTCAATACGTTACCATGGGTATGATTATACACAGCCAGGGAGATATTTTATTACCATATGCACAAAAAACAGGAAACGTCATTTCGGTTTGATTGAGCATGAAAAAATGATATTGTCAGAGAAGGGGAAAATTGCACAGCAGATATTGATTGATATACCATTGCATTTTCCATTCATGAGATTGGATGAATATGTAATTATGCCCGACCATGTTCATGCAATAATAATCATCAATGGGACGGTGAATCCGGCGCATACAATTGTGGATCCATCGCATGTAAATGCGGATCCATCGCATGCAAATGTAGATTCGTTGCATGCAAATGTAGATTCGTTGCATGCAACGAATCTACACGGGGAAACAAAAAACATGTATATGTCGGCAATTTCCCCATCGGCCGGATCATTGGCATCAATCATCAGATCATATAAATCGGCGGTTTCAAAGGCCATACACGTTATCGACAGAGATTTTGAATGGCAGAGAATATATTACGACAATATCATCCGTTCCGATATCCGGTTTTCAAGAATCAGGGAATATATCAGAAACAATCCAAAGAAATGGAATAAACAACAAAAATGCGCTGATTGAGTCAGTACCATGAATACCAAAAATCCGTATAATTGTCATTGGTTCATTGTCTGCAATTATTATAATTTTAAAAACACCCGTAGAACTACATGAGATATTCATTCAGGGTTCTGGTAAAAGACCGGATAAATACCATAGTGATCATATTGAGTCTTGCAGCAGGCATAGCATGCACAAACCTCGTTACCCTGTTCATTGTCAGAGAGATGAGCACAGACAGTTTTCAAAGGAACCATGAACGAATCTATCTTCTGAAATGTGATGACCCTTTTATCAAGGGAGAAAAGATGTTCGTCTGCATGAATGGAGCCGCCGAATACATGAAGAACAATTTCTCACAGGTAGAAGACTTTTGCAGGGTAAATAAAGTGACTACCAATGGTGTTGAGGTAAATAATACCTTCTATTTTGATCATATCGTTAACTATAAAGTATCATCAAATTTCTTAAGGTTCTTTACATATGAATTGTCGTATAGCAACTCAAGGCTGGAAACGGCCAGTGATATAATCATCTCCGCGCAGCTGGCAGAAAAGTATTTCGGATCAGAATCGCCTGTTGGAAAACATATCACTCTGAGGGTAGGAGAAACGAGAACAGACTACTTTGTTACAGGCGTCTTCAGAAAGAGCAATACAAATTCTCAGTTTAGCTTTGATGTCGTTACCCTGGGAGACGAATCCGATAGTTATGCTTATCTGTTGCTAAGGGACAAAACGGATCCGGAAGAGCTGGAGAGGTTGTTTTCCCTGAATAAAGAACAGATCCCTAACATAAATAACGGAGAACCGGGACAGTACTATCTTGAAAACATAAAACAAAGCTACTTTGATACTACGCAGTCTTCTCCATTAGGAAGAGTGAGAGAAAAATCCGACATGTATATTGCCACCCTGATTGGTTTAATGATATTTATTGTGGCACTATTCAATTACATTGGATTAATAAGTAACAGGATAAATAATGCACAACACGAGCTTTACATCAGAAGGATAAACGGGTGTTCAAGATGGGGTCTACTGAAAAACATGACAAAGGAAAGCCTGATAATCATAACTTTATCTATAATAACAGGAATGATGTTTATTATTACCCTTCTCCCTTTCTTTAATAGTCTGACAAACTCAGAGATCAGTCATAAGATAATGTTAAAAAGAGATGAGGTATTGTTTATTATAGCTATAATAATTCTGTTGGTGTTCTTTGCACTGACATCCGGGTTCATAAACATCACCCGACTGCCTCTGCTTTCAGACAGACATAAAGTCAACAACAAAAGAAGAGGAAGACACATCAAGCCTGCTTTAATAACAGGTCAGCTTTTTGTTTCAATGATATTGCTTGTTTGCTCTGTTGTCATAACAAAACAAACGCATTACATTGAGAATAAAGATATTGGATTTGATAAGAACATTTATGAAATAAAACTGCCGGAACAATATGCAGCCAAAGCCGGATTATTGAAGGATGAGATAATGAAAAACCCAGCGGTCAGGATGGCTTCCGTAGCTGTTGCTTCACCGCTGCAGGAATACTGGATGACAAGCCTGAGTTACAACAGGGATGGACAGGAAGCAGAGACGCGCATATCAATATTCAAGGGAGATGACAGGTACCTGGAAACATTAGGCATTCAATTGCTGTATGGCACCGGGTTCAATGGTGATGCTACCGGAAACAAAAACAGGTGCATCATTAATGAGACTCTGGCAGAAATGCTAGGCGGAGAGACTATTATTGGCAATAGCCTGCCAGGGTTTAAAAATCTCACAGTAACAGGAATAGTTAAAGACTTCAATTACAACAGTCTTCGGAAAAAGGTTGAACCTACCGTAATCACCTATAGTGCTTCAGGGTGCAATATACTTGTCAGATCGTCTTCCGCAACAAAAGATCTACTAAAATTGGTTAAGGAAGAATGGAAGCGGATCATTCCTGACTATCCCCCAGACATTGACCTCCTTTCTGACAGGTTCATGTTCATGCACAAAGAGGAGATGAATTTGTCAAAACTTCTAATGGCTTGCTGTGTCATCAGTTTTATACTGTCAATTGCCGGTTTATTCCGTCTGGCTTACAGTACAAGCAGGAATCGTACCAGCGAAATAGGAATACGAAAAATAAACGGAGCAACAACTACTGAAATATTACTACTGCTTAACAGAAGCTTCATCGTCTTAACACTTGCAGCATTTGTTCTTTCGTTGCCTTTTGCCGCGTATCTCTCAGGTAAATGGCTTGAGTTTTATGCATATAAGATAACTCTGACTGCATGGCCTTTCATATCAGGTGGTTTTATTACCCTGGCCATTGTGGTTATTACAGTTAGCTGGCAGAGTTGGTCAGCAGCCACATCAAATCCTGTGGAAACACTCCGGCATGATTGACCATAGAGTGAGATACATTCCTAAAAAGGGGAATTTGTAATTGACAGAAAAAAACTACAGACCCTGGAATAACACTCCGGGGTCTTTTTTTATACCCTCATATCCTACATGAATAAGTTCATATATATAGTGTTTTGTCCCATGTCTAAGCGCTGACATCAGTCATCAGCTCCAACAACCCGCGATGGTGAAAGACCAGGGGTGAGGGTTGATGTATTGATGCGTTTCGTCGTTTAGTCGTTTAGTCGGTATCAGGTAATCACAGACTTTCAACTTTATGAACTTTACAAACTTTCAACTTTCGACTTTCGACTCAATGTACCAGTAAAAACAGGAACAATATAGCTCTTGCAGATTGAAATAAACTGAGCCTTTAATCATTTCAGCAGCCGTTCTGTCTGCCTGCTGTATTTTACATTGACAATGTCGTTATAAAGGAAATCGACAATATCATTAAAGCACTTTGTCATGGGTAAACCGGCCCAGCTGTGTGAACCTCCTGACACTGAGAAGAGGTAATATGCTTTATCGAGCTCTTTCAATCGTCTGGCTATTGCAGCAGATCCGTAAAGCATTAAATAACCGGGTTTGTCTGCACTGCAGAAATGATGAGGATTGATATCATAGGGTACAAGCTGATCGTTTGTACCGTGAAAAAGCTGCGTAGGAATGGCTGTCTGACTGTTTATCTTATCTAATGTTATTGCGGCTCCAGCCATGCTTATCACCCCGGCATAGCGGAAGCCGGATGGAATGACACTGCTTTCATAGACATATGCCATGTTAAGGACTACCTCAGCACCGGCACTCGATCCGGAGATCACTATCCTATCCTTATCGATATTCATCGTCTGATTATGTTCAAGGATATACTTTACAGCCATGGACACATCGTCAGAAGCTCCGTTTATTGTTGCAATCTTTCTGGCTGCATCAACATCACATCCAAACCCTGTCCCCTTCATGGCAAGAGTATAGGATACCGATGCAACAGCATAACCCCGGCTGGCAAGCCTGGTGGCAAAGTCAACAATAGTCTTCCCATCCCTGCTACCAGATGAGAATCCTCCCCCGTGAACATAAACAACAAGGGGGATATTACCATCAACACCTTCTGCCCTGTAAAAATCAAACTGAAGAGTATCATGATATGTAAAGGTTGTCCTGGAGATGTCGGAATAGAGGCTGTCACGGTATTGCACCTGTGCCTGAAGCGACACAGCGACAAAAGTCAATATTAACAAAGCGATTGATCTCATTATGGCTATTATTATCTGGTTTCTAAAAAAGCTATTTTATGTCTGAGTTATAACGCCGCCAAAATACACATTTGCCTTCATCTGCCAAAATCAGGCGATGATAAAGTTATTAAGGGAATATGTTAAGACAAAAGACAAACTTGTCCGACGTAGTGTAGCGAAGGCGGAAGTAAAAAGATAAGAGTTGAGACCTGAGACTTGAGGGATGAGGCGTGAAGGAAGACAAAAGCTGAGGAGCAGTAAGAAGAAGTCCCGTGAAACGGCAATAAAAGGACAAAGATAAAAGTGTGGGCTAATATCTGAGGATGTGGCAAAGGGGAAAATATCAGATTTGCCGTGCAGGGATATTCCTTTTAGTGTAAGTCTTGGAATAAATAAGTCCGGTTATCCACGAAAAAAAGATAAAACAGATAAGCCAGGCAAATTTCTTTACAAAACCGTTGCTTTCATTTTTGAAAACATCAATTAATGCAGGGATGATAAATCCAAGGCTACTTACGGTTGCTATTCCCAGAAGCAATTGACTATACGGATAGTGCTGGATTTTGAAATCCGCTCCAAGAATTGAGAATATTATACAGATAATAAGACTAATACGATAAAACTTAACTTTTGTCATTTTGCTTGCAGCATTTTATTTATATTCTTAAATTTTTCACCTGACCAGATAAAAAGAACCAGGAATACCTGTTTTCAATGACTCAGGACACATACCGGCGAAGTCAGTTGTCTGGTTATTACAAATCAGGGTCAGCCATCCGGGTAGTACTTTA
>QKCK01000180.1 GCA_003245695.1 Bacteroidota bacterium
GACTCTCCCTCATTGTACCCCTTAAGAGCGGAGTATCAGGTGTAACCCACCTTGTCCCGTCAGTAAATACGATATTTGCAAAAGAGATATCACTGAGAAATCCGTTTTTGACAATAAGAATATCATCTGCAACATCTTTGCTGATAAGCCTGAGTATTTGTTCCCGGTCGAGATATTTGCAACTATAGCTGATATCGCTGCCGTCAACTATCTTCAGGGTGTTTACAGGCACCGGTATATATGGATCAAACGTGACACTTTCAATTGACTGCCTGTATATTAACCTGCATTTTATTATGCCACTCATAGCCATCTTAGGTACCCTGAGGAAATCTGAAATACTCACAGGCACGTTCTCTCCAAAGAGCTTTAACCGCGCTTCATTTAGCCGTCGCTCATGGAAAGAGATGTTACATATCTCTCCTTCCTCAATCCTGATTGTTTCAATCAACTGGCACATATATTTTGTTTATCATCTCCTCATACTCTTTTTCAGGGTCACTGAACGATGTTATTCCTCCGCCACTCTTATAAAAAAGGCTATCATTGCATTTTTCTATGAAGCGGATCATTACACCACTGTCAAGGCTCTGTCCGTCAAATATTCCAAAGATACCCGAATAATATCCACGATTATAATCTTCTGTTTTAACTATTATCTCTTTTGTCTTTTTCTTTGGTGCGCCTGTTATTGACCCAGCCGGTAACAGGGAATATATAATATCACCCAGGTGACAGTTATAATCATCTTCAACCTGTCCGGTTATTTCTGAACTGACCTGCAGCAAGGTCCGTTCATGTGTTATAATGCGATCTATATATCTGAAACGGGAAACTCTTACATTCTCAGAAACCATACTCAGGTCATTGCGTATCAGATCAACAATGGTGTAGTGTTCTGCTGTCTCCTTCTCATCATTGAGGATAATGGCAGCGGCATCAGGCACTGAGGCGTCAATTGTTCCTTTCATCGGGTATGAGCTGATAATGCCGTCTTTTATCTTCACAAAGATCTCAGGAGAGAAACATACAAACTGGTCATTATACCACAACCGGTACCTGGCATTGCTCTTATAAAAGATCTCACTCAGCGACAGATTGATATCAACAGGTGTCGTACATGTGAGATTAAGCAGGTAGCTGTTCCCCAAATCCAACTCTCTCTTTATCTTCCTGAATTTTTGCAGATAGATTTGATATGGCTCAGGATGTTTCTTTAGTATTATTTCTTTAGTTACCTCTCTGATGCCATTAACATTAGTGATGCCATTAATATTGTATAGTATTCTTTCAGGATCAGCCTCCTCGAGTCGTAATATCACCGGTGAGATGGCGTCAAAGTCAATTATGAAGATAAATGGGATACGGTCGGAACCCCATTCATTCATTGTCTCTTTTATGCTAATTTTACATGTCATTATAAGGGAATGGCCTGGCAAAATAAATGAATAATAGAAAGCCACATATACTTATTGTTGATAATTATGATTCTTTCACCTATAACCTGGTGCAGATGGTTGATGAGTTGGGTATCTGCAGCTATGAGGTGATGAAGAATGACACTGTGGACACTGAATGTGGCTGTCGTTTTGATGCCTTTCTCTTTTCACCTGGTCCCGGGGTGCCACATGAGGCACCTGTTATGCAATCACTTCTTAAGGCTTATCATGCCTCGCGAAGCTTCCTGGGGATATGTCTTGGATACCAGGCTATTGCGGAATTCTTCGGGGCGACATTGGAAAACCTCAATACGGTATACCATGGTCAGAGAAGGAAGATAGTTATTTCTGACCCTTCTGATTATCTGTTTAATGGCATCCCGGAAATTTTCGTGGCAGGTCTTTATCACTCATGGGCAGTGACATCTGAGAGCCTGCCTGACTCACTCGCTGTGAGCGCCATCAGCAGCGACGGAGTTATCATGGCTCTGAGCCATAAAGAGTATGATATAAGAGGTGTACAATTTCATCCTGAGTCGTACATGACAGAGTATGGCAGCACACTTTTAAAAAACTGGCTTGGCAACATCAAAACTCTTACATCAGAAAGAGTTAATAAAATTGGATCCTGATAGTTTTATAGTGTAAATTTACATTTCAGTGTCTGTTAATTCAATTTCACATCTTAACAAAAAGTGCTGTTATGCCGTTTTACTATAAACTAAGGAAAGGAGATCCTGTTGATACCAGGATAGCCGGGCGACTGTTGCTTCTTAAGGACGGGCTTAAGAGGAACGGTGTCCCTGAAAAGAACATAGACCGGACATTACTGGTAGCCACCTGGAACATCCGTGAGTTTGATTCAGCCAACTATGGTGCAAGAGATAAAGAGTGTCTGTTTTATATAGCAGAGATCATCAGTTCCTTTGACCTTGTTGCCATACAGGAGGTTCGTGATGATCTGAAGGCTCTTAATGAGGTGGTGAAAATCCTTGGCGGATGGTGGCGCTATATCGTCACCGATGTCACTGAAGGCAAGAGGGGTAATAAGGAGCGTATGGCATTCATTTTTGACTCGCGTAAGATAAGGTTTGACGGGCTGGCAGGCGAGGTTGTAATACCGCCGGTGGAAGACTCAAAAGGGAAAACGATACAGCCTTCCAATCAGCTTTACCGCACTCCCTTTATGGTTGGTTTTCGCTCAGGATGGTTTAAGTTTGTCATTTGTACCGCACATATTGCTTACGGAAAGGGAGTGGCCGATGACCCTGAACGGGAAGAGGAGATAGAGGAACTTGTAAAATTCCTGGTGAGAAAGCGCAATGAGGAGTATGCATGGAGTAAGAACTGGCTGCTTCTCGGAGACTTTAACATATTCAAGCCTGAAGATAAGACCTTCAGGATAATTACAGAGAACGGGTTCGTAATCCCTGATAAGCTACAGAAGCTGCCATCCAATGCATCCAGGAATAAACATTACGACCAGATTGCTTTTCTAACCGACTCAATAAACAAGGAGGATCTGGATTGTCAGAAAGCGGGCGTCTTCAATTTCTATAACTACGTTTATACACTTGACGATCGTCATTTCTTTGAAGACCAGATGGGAGAGGCATATCTGACCTCAGAGGGAAAACCACGGGAGGAGAGGAGCAAAATAAACTATTACTCCACCAAATGGCGGACATACCAGATGTCAGATCATTTACCAATGTGGGTTGAGTTGAAAGTTGACTTTGGTGAAGAGTACCTGAGGAATAAAACCCTGACCGGTCAGCCCTAGTTTGAAGGAGTGTCAGGCTTTATTATGAAATTAAAGGGTACATCAACAAAAAGAGATACATATTCACCCTTTTCCAGAATATCGTCATCACCTTCTTCATAATACCAGTAAACAACGCATCTGCTCCCATTGACTTTTGCCCGCTCCATCTTTTTGAGTAGCGAGATATATGTCCTCACATTGAGAGTGTTGATATACTCAAGCGATATCTCAACCCTGGTCTCTTCTGCCGGATCAGAGAGATAGGTTTCTATCCACTCGCTTACAACAGTTGAAAGCTCAAAAGGCTCAGCTTTTAATGAACGGCCGGTAATCTTTATATTACCATCCGGATTGAGTATTATCTCAGGGGTGTCTTTTGTTGATGATATTTTTCTTAACGGCACCATTGTTTTTTTTCGGGCAACAATCAAAAGGATATCGAATTTGTGAAAGCCATTTTCTGACGTAAGAGACTTATTAATGAATGATTTTCAATTGCAAAAATAGCATGTTTAATGAGTTGAAAAAAAGAAAAATGCTGTCATGGTTCTATTTTTGACAAACTGGCGGTAATTATTCGTAAAATTCAGTTTTTATGAGGATGAAATGGAGGCAGCGTTTCCCTGTCTGAAAGGAATTTAGTATGGAAAATGAATGCCTTCTGTAAGACTGAAAACAGATTAACGCATTTATTCAGATGTATTAAGCAAAAAATTTGGAACAGGCAGGCTTGGGAGTGTAACTTGCTGAAATAAAAGGTTTGAAAATCTGCCAAAAAGCAGCATGATATGGGATGGGTCAGGTTCACCGGGAAAAGCCTTGAATATACAGGGAAGATTAAAAAGGCCGATAGCTATGAAAAATGGGCCATTGGTGAAGGCAAAGAGGTAATCGGCACTTACAGGAGAGATATGAAATGCCATTTTATCTCTGGAAAAATGAGATATGCAAAAAAGATGCTCTGGGACGATCTGCGTCAGATTACAAATACTCAGATTCTGAAGGCTGCAATTAATGAGGAAGTAAAAAACTATACCCTTATCCCGGGCATCATTAGTGAAAAAGGGACGGGATTAATGAAAAGCGACACTTTCCCAAATGTTACAGTGGTACCCTTGTATATGATTCATCAATATGCATTTGATGGAATTGTAAGCCGGCTTGACGCCTCAGATGAGATAAACAGGTTAAAGGGAGGCGATCTGCTAAAGCAGTTCTTTTTCAGGGAGTTGACCAGGCAGCTTGACATGATTCTATTGAGTATTAAGATAGATACACACAGGCCGGTGGCATCATTCGGTAATGCATATATTGTTGCTACAGAGAGGTCATACAGATGGAGTGACACACTCTTACCCGGTCTCTGTTTTGTTACCGGAAATATATCGGGTAGATTTTCAAATGACGAGGTAAAAAGCCTTGAGAATGCCATCAATGTGTTGATGATAAGGCTTGGGAGATTGTCACATGATGAGAAGGAGAGACTTATAAATGACATGCAGATATGAACAAATAAGGGTTCAGATTTGCACAAAGTGTTCAACATAATTCTTCGGGTTAATAAGTGTGAGGAAATGCTATCCTGCCTTCAAAATTGAGATGAATTATAAATTACTGTTGCAACATCATAAAACTGTTTGTAATATTATAATTCCAATAAAATCAGATTGCTCCGGTATATGAAAGATGTTCAGATAAAGAGAGTTACTATCGATGAGGTGTCGCAGTTGCAGCAGATAGGATCAGAGACCTTCAGCGAAACGTTTTCTGCTGTAAATGATGAGGCCGATATGAAAAAATATTTGGGAGAACGTTTTTCAGTGGAACAGTTATCGGGTGAGTTATCCAAACCACAGTCTGAGTTTTATTTTGCCACTCAGGGTGATGATATAGTTGGCTATCTGAAGGTAAACTTCGGCGAATCGCAGACAGAGTTACAGGATGACAATGCTATGGAGATAGAGCGTATCTATGTTAAAAAGGATTTTCATGGGCGTAATGTCGGAAAGATATTACTTGAAAAGGGAATACAGATAGCATTGGAGAGAGGGAAGGGATATGTATGGCTCGGTGTATGGGGGGAGAACGCAAGGGCACTGAGGTTTTACAGCAAGAATGGTTTTGCAGAGTTTGACCAGCATATCTTTGTACTTGGCGATAAAAGGCAGACTGACATATTGATGAAGCTGGAGCTTAAGGGGGGCAATGTTTAGTCGTTGATGCGTTGATGCGTTTGGGCGTTTGGGCGTTTGGGCGTTTTAAAAAGATTATGATTAAAACCGCAGTGATATGTAGTAAAAGAAAAAGCCCTGAACATTAAAGTAATTCAGGGCTTCGTTTTGTTTTCTTGTTGCTCCGTCAGGGCTCGAACCTGAACTCTTCTGATCCAGAGTCAGACGTGTTGCCAATTACACCACGGAGCAGTATTGAGGCTGCAAATATAATAAAATTTTTAAACAGCTATTTTACAGCCTCTTTTTTTATCTATTCTTTATTCATCTTTGACCAGGTGTCTTTCAGTCCCACAGTACGGTTAAACACCGGAGCACCCTGCATGGTGTCATAGTCGGCACAGAAATATCCCAGGCGCTGGAACTGGAACTTTTCAAGAGGCTTAACATCAGCGAGAGAGGGCTCTACCTTACATCCCTTCAGCACTCTCAGTGATTCAGGGTTAAGAAACTCCCTGGGGTCAATATCTTTGTGTCCGGAGGGATCCTCATCACTGAAGAGCCTGTCATAGAGCCGTACCTCAGCATCAACAGCATGTTGTGCTGACACCCAGTGAAGAGTGCCTTTGACCTTGCGGTTAGCCTGCGGGCCTCCGCTGCGTGTCTCAGGATCATAGGTGCAGTAGACCTCCTCCGGCTCCCCGGCACTGTTCTTCTTCACCCCGGTGCACTTGACAATATAGGCTCCTTTGAGCCTTACCTCCTGACCGGGTGTCATGCGGAAGAACTTTGAAGGCGGGTTCTCCATGAAGTCATCCTGTTCTATAAAAAGCTCGCGGCAGAAAGGTACCTTTCTGGTGCCCTGATTCTCATCTTCAGGGTTATTAATCAGTTCCACCTCTTCTGTCTTTCCTTCCGGGTAATTCTCAATTACCACCCTGAGAGGGTTAAGTACTCCAAAGACTCTCGGAGTGCGTTTGTTAAGATCCTCACGCACAGCGTACTCCAGGAGCGATACATCGTTGATGGCCTCTACCTTGGTGTATCCTATCAGGTCAACAAACCGTTTTATTGACTCGGGTGTATAGCCTCTGCGTCGCAGACCGCACAGCGTAGGCATACGCGGATCATCCCAGCCACTGACAATGCCATCCCTGACAAGCTCCAGGAGCTTGCGCTTGCTCATGACAGTATAGGTGAGATTCAACCTGTTAAACTCTATCTGGCGGGGACGGTAATCATCAGTCTTCAACTGATCAATGAACCAGTCATAAAGAGGTCTGTGTATCTCAAACTCAAGAGTACAGAGTGAATGTGTTATGCCTTCGAAGTAATCGCTCTGACCATGCGCAAAGTCGTACATGGGATATACCTTCCACTTATCGCCGGTGCGATGATGCGCTGTCTTTAGGATACGGTATATGATGGGGTCACGCATATGCATGTTGGGCGATGCCATATCTATCTTTGCCCTCAGGACACGACTCGCCTCGTCAAACTCACCCTCATTCATGCGATAGAAGAGATCAAGGTTCTCATCTATACTACGGCTGCGGAAAGGGCTCTCAATACCCGGCTGGGTGATGGTGCCTTTCTGATTTGATATCTCCTCAGCACTCTGGTCATCAACATAAGCCAATCCACGCTTGATGAGATCAACGGCAAAGTCCCACAGCTTACCAAAATAGTCAGAGGCATAGAACTCCCTGTTCTCCCAGTCAAATCCGAGCCACTGAATATCTTCCTTTATAGAATCAACGTATTCAACATCTTCCTTGGTGGGATTAGTGTCATCAAAACGGAGATTGCACTTGCCTCCATATTGTTGCGCCATTCCGAAATCAAGACATATGGCCTTGGCATGACCTATATGCAGGTAACCATTAGGTTCAGGCGGAAAACGGGTGTGAATACGACCATCGTTCCTGCCTTCTCTCAGATCTTCAGCTATGAACGCTTCAACAAAATTCTGCGTAGTCTTCAGATCGTCTTTGTCATTGGTAATTTCGGAATTCATATTTTTTAAATTAAGAATACAAAAATATGAAATATAAGAGTCGAAAGTTCATAAAGTCTATAAAGTTCAAAAAGTAGACAATAATAACATGATCACTGACTTAATGATCTTTACAGCCTATTATGCCTTCATTTCTGTTTACCCGGATCAAGGTAACCCCTGAGCGCCTCAACATATTCTGCAAACCTCTCCCTGCCCAATGGTGTGATGTTGCACATTGTCTGCGGATAGTTATCCCTGAACCTTTTAGTCACTTCAATATAACCACTCTCTTTCAGTCTGGTTATCTGTACACTCAGATTGCCAGCCGTGGCCCCGGTTTTCTCCTTAATGTAGGTGAACTCAGCCTGTTCAACGCTTATAAGGATGGAGATAACAGCAAGCCTGAGCTGGGAGTGCAGCAACGGATCAAGCTCTTTATATTCTGTCATCTCTGTTCTTCCATTTAAGCATATAACCAGGTATCAGGTACCCGGTGAGCATGGCAGCCGGGATAGATAGCGCAGCCACAACAGGAGTGCCGAAATGCGCAATAAGGGCAAACATCCAGAATGAGATGCCACCGTATATCAGAGGCCTGAACCGCAGTACAAAACCCCCGATGAATGTCGGAATCCCTGCAAGCATGAGAATGTACTTGCCTATACTTTCAATATTATGCGAGTGGATAATAAACAAAACAATGGTTGCAAACAGGAAGCCAATCCATGTATAGGCATAAAGCATCTCAGCATAGGTATGAACACTTGCTTTCCGTCCTTTCTGAAAACCATAGATGACAGATATAAATACACCGGGAATAACAAAGAACCACACATACCACGGCGAGGCAAAATGTGTGAAACGGTATATCAATATCTCAGAGACACTACAGGCAAATATCAGCCAGCCCCAGAAGAGCAGGTGAAAACTGCTCTGCACAATATTTACCTTGGTTTTGTCAATCATCTCAGTGATGATCCTTAGACTCTCTTCGCCAGAAGAAATTTTTCCATCCTTTTCCATAGCATTTTTATTAATTGTCCATTTAAAAGCCAAACAAATATAAACAAGTTTATAAAATAAACCAAAATTTCTCTCTTTTTTTTTCAGGGAGCAGGTTTTACATTTGTGCTTTATGACATATTCAACTGAAAAAAGATATTGAAATGGGTATAATTAAGATAGAAGAGATGGAGTTTTATGCAAATCATGGTCATTATCGTGAGGAGCAGATTGTTGGAAACAGGTTTCTTGTAGATGTAGAGATAGAGGCAGATACTGTTAAGGCAGGGGAGAGTGATAATCTGAAGGATGCAGTGAACTATCAGGTGGTATATGGCATCGTGCGCCGTGAGATGGAGATCACCTCACACCTGCTGGAACATGTTGCAAAGAGGATCAGTGATGCCATTCACAGTGAGATGTCTGGCATTAAGAGGGTCACTGTGAAGGTTTCAAAAATGAACCCTGTTATGGGTGGGAAGATTGGCAGGGTAAGCGTTGAGATTACTGTTTAGAGTCGAAAGTTGAAAGTTGAAAGTCGAAAGCTGAGGAACGGTGTGAGGAAGTCCCGCGGAGCGGGATCTGTAATCTCCAGATACCCAATGAACGACTAAACGCATCAACGACTAAACGCATCAACG
>QKCK01000225.1 GCA_003245695.1 Bacteroidota bacterium
TGATATGACCCTGTGGAGAGTGTGTCAACAATCTGGATTGCGCTTGTATTTGTACGCCGGTGATGTTCTATTATCGCTCCCGCTGATGTCTCGCTTGTAAGCAGAAAGGTAGCTATCGGCGGAGGGATGGCAGAAGCAATCTCACGTATCCGCTCATCAGAGACAGGTCCAGGTCCGCTGGGCATCCTGGCAACCAGTCCGAGGGCAGAGGCACCTGCGTTTATCGCAGTCCACGCCTCATCAACATTCTGTATGCAACAGATCTTTATCCTTGGTATCATAATAGCAGTGTTTTAAACCTTTTCATTGTATTGCATCTATCCGTTACCCCCAGGCACACTTACATGAGGCCGGCAGGGGCTAAGGTAGAAAAAAGTCTTTAATGGAAAGCGTAAAGACAAAAATGAGGGATGAGGGATAAGGGATGAGGTGTTGATGCGTTGATTTGTTTATGCGTTTAGTCGTTCAGTGGGTTTCGGTGATTACGGCCTTTCGACTTTGGACCTGAGCGTCTGGGGTCACTGTTGAACGAATCAGCAAGTAAAACCACCGGTTACCACAGAAGGCAGCGCGCACGGGCTGTCCACGAGGCGCGCTAACTTTGATTGAGGCCGTGGCGGGAGAGCGAAGCCCGGCAATGTGTAGCGGGCGGAGGACGAAACCAAAGTTATGCCTCGTGGTCTCCTTTCTTTCGTTTTTTCTTTGGAGAAGCAAAGAAAGAACAAAAAGGTGTTTAGTCGTTAAGTATTCAATAGTTTACAGGTGATCATGGACCGTCACGGCGCTGATAGCCGGGATCTCCGCTTTGCTCCTGCACAACCGCATGATATCTTCAACCCCGGGACGTCATTGCAGGATGAATCGTATCATTCAGAATAACCCTCATCAGGCTCATCCATATAAATGACCGGCCTGTCCTGCTTCTCTGTATAAGTGGTATCACGTGGCATATCGCTGTTCTCATCATACTCTTCATCTGTCATGTTGAAGAGGGAATAGGAGTATGTTCCGGACCGGTAGTCATATGACACAGACTCAGCCTGGCAGCAGGTGCGATGTGACGAGGAGTAGTAAACCAGTATCCATTCCCCGTCATTATAAGCATATTCACATGAAGCTTCGCCACGCATATACTCATAATAAACCATAATGTTGCCTCCCTCTATGCTGACTGAAAAGTTAGTTTCATCAAAGGCATCGAACAGCAGGTCGTTGTCTGCGTCATAGAATGGATCCAGGGCTCCGAAAGATTGTTTAACAAGCCTGAACAATCCATTTCGTTGTTCATAGATGGCAAGACATCTCAGGTTGTCTCCCTCGTCTGATGCCAGTGGGGTGTTATAGCCTACTGCATAGCAGGTGCTGTCAAATCCTGTGATGTTACCCGATCCGGTACTCACGGCATACCACAGCCGGGGCAGGAACTCATCGATACTCTGCCCCTCTGTCAGGGTGATGCTGTCACCATAGGTTCCATCTTCATACATCTTCTCCCGCGCCTTCAGCGAAACCTGATCATCACTGTAATTCTTCCAGGCCAGGGGTGGCAACGAATCCATCTGCAGAGAGAGAAACGTCAGCACAGAACGATTAACAGGCAAAGCGGGTGTGGTTTCAGCCTCTCCGCTGTTGTAGTATGAGAAGCGCCTACGGAGGTAGAAGTTATTGCTTCTCTTTTCAATCCAGTTGCCCTGTTGGTCATACAGCGTCTGGCATTGCATTTTATTGTGAGCCAGCCTGTTGTTCTCAATACGGTACAAATCAGTGTATGTTGAATTATAACTGGTATCGGAAAAGACGGTCCTGTTGGTCTGAACGCTCAGTAAAGAGTCCCCTGCCCTGCTTACAAGCATATCCCGTGCTTCAAAGGGAAGTATCTTTTTATAATCCCAGTCAGCATCAAACCTCACCATTTTAAGCTGTACCAGGGTGTCAGCCAGGGCATTTGTTTCTACCAGTGTCAGGAAACCCAATTCCTTTCGCGTTATGTTGTATTCTATTGTTTTTGCCGCATGCCGGTACCTGTCGAAATGCCGCAGGGTATAGAGAGTATCGTACCTGTTGCTGTTAATCATTATATCGAGGTAACGGTTTCCACGGTCATCATAGTAATACCATGTATATGACGGTCCTGATTCATGCGGTGATACTCTCAGGAGAGGCTTACCTTCCATGTCAAGGATGACAGAATCCTGGAGTGAGCCATCCTGACCATCAGGGCTGACACGGTAGACAGATACTGACCTGATGTGTTTACCGGCTTTATTAGATACTTCCGAAAGGATGTCAAGGTTATAACCATAATCATAGTACATGTCCCATAAGTCGCTCAGTATAATCAGTGAAGAGTCGGAGTCAGGCGCAGCCTTATCATTATGTGAGGAATTGCCACCGTGAATCCCGACTGTAAAGCCAGCCAGGATGCAAAAGGCAAGCGTTGACAGAAAGAATGATGTGACTAAGAGTCTCTTGTTCTTCATTTGTGTTGGAAGGGTATCAGTAAGTAATTATAGTTCTGTTATTTCAATGTTCTTTCTCTTCAGACTGTATCTATATTATCTCCCGGTTGCTGTACATAAAGCTTTTCTTCCTGCGAAAAGAGTCACAGTGATGCGGTCAGCTGAGTTACTATTAATACAGTCTTTCTCTTCTTGTCCTGTTATGTATTTTATAATTATACAATTGGATTGCCTGACTAATGTAGCAAATAAAATTCAGAAAGTTTGTGAAGTTGGTAAAGTCGATTATGCCGGAGACATAGACCGATGAAGGAGAGTCAGAGGGGAAGACAAAAGTGAGGGATGAGGGATGAGTGATGAGTGATGAGGGGGGAGTGATGAGGGGTGAGGGGTGAGGGGTTGATTCGTTGATTTGTTTATGCGTTTAGTCGTTCAGTGGGTTTCGGTGATT
>QKCK01000297.1 GCA_003245695.1 Bacteroidota bacterium
TCTGTCCCCTTATTGTCGTTGATGACATCGAAAAATCACGTCATTTCTATGAAACGATAATGGGACAGAAAGTAATTGCTGATTTCGGTGATAATATTATTTTCAGGGGTGATTTTGCCATCCACCACAAGCCTCACTTCAGGTCACTCATTGATGACAGGGCAGTTAAATCAGGTGGCAATGATTTTGAGCTTTACTTTGAATTTGATGATATCGAAGAGGCAAATGAGATCCTGAAAAGAAACGGTGTTACTTTTGTCCACGAAATGCGTGAACAGCCATGGAAACAAAGAGTACTCAGAGCTCTTGACCCGGATAACCATATAATTGAAATCGGCGAGTCTATGGAATACCTAACCTTCAGACTCTCAAGGGAGGGCAAAAGCCTCGAGGAGATAAGCGAAATAACAAATATGCCAATTGAGTTTGTCTGTGACGGAATAAAAAAATACTCCCACTGAAAACCATATTGTAAGTGTAACCCGGTTTTATTAATGTTGTAATATATGTGACATCATACTTTTTTTTAACTTGCAATTGAAAAATTTTAGCTATGAAAAGGTTGGTAACATTATTTATTTCGGCCTTGCTGGTATTAGCAGCAAATGGTCAGGGAGAAAAAGGAGGTTTTCAGTTTGCACAGATAACCGACACACATATAGGGAGCAGTTCAGGTGCAGCTGATCTCAGGAGGAGTGTAAAGGACATCAACAACAATGATTCAATAGCTTTTGTATTGATAACCGGCGACATTACAGAATTTGGGTCTGACACTGAATTTATCCTCGCCAGGCAAATACTTGACAGTCTGAACAAGCCATGGTATATTATTCCGGGCAACCATGACACTAAATGGTCTGAGAGTGGAGGCAACAGTTTCAGGAAGGTATTCGGTGCCGAGACATTTTCATTTGTGTACAATGGGTTTCATTTTATTGGGACAAACTCCGGTCCTAACATGAGAATGGGTCCTGGGCAGATCCCCATTGAGAATGTGGTGTGGCTTGATTCTGTTGTTATGAATAACAGGGATGCTGACCTTCCGGTCATTTATGCCAACCATTATCCTGCTGCTGAAGATCTTAATAACTGGTATGAGGCGATTGACAGGTTAAAGACGACAAACATACAGCTTGCCTTATGCGGCCATGGGCATGTCAACAAGTTGTTTTCGGCAGAGGGCATACCGGGTATCATGGGAAGGTCAGATTTAAGGGCAAAGGATAGTGTCGGAGGATATAACATCATGCATATTTACGGTGATTCGCTCTTAACAGCCTCAGAAAGGCATCCGGGCGTAAACACATCACCTGCCTGGTGTTCTGTCAGACTATACAATCATCATTTTCAGGACAGTATCAGCAATTACAGGCGCCCTGACTTTTCTGTCAATGAAAAGTATATTAATGTAAAAGAGACATGGTGTGTCAAAGAAAAGAGTGATATCGGATCAGGCGTTGCAGTATCAGGACAATATCTGATATCAACCAACACAGCAGGCATGATCAATGCATATGATATCAGCACTGGCAAACTATTATGGCAGTACAGCACCGGGTCCAAGATTTACAGTACACCTGTGATTTCAGGGGAGATTGTTCTGGAAGCTGCAACAAACGGAAATATTTATGCCCTAAAGTTGAAGACCGGCAGGTTAATCTGGAGTTATGACACCGGACAACCAGTGGTGGCATCACCGGTAGTGAGTGGCGAAAATGTATTTATTGCCGGGTCATGGGGTAAGTGTTTCTCGTTTAAAGTAAAGACAGGCAGGCTAAACTGGCAGAACGATGAGATAAAAGGATTTGTTGAGACCATCCCTTTGACATATAAGGGAATGATAATCTTCGGCACATGGGCCAACCATCTGTATGCACTTGATATGGTTACAGGAAAAATCAGATGGGACTGGCATACAACCTATGGCAATCGTATGCTGTCTCCGGCAGCATGTGTGCCCGTTGCAGTCGGCAACAGGGTCTTTGTGGTGGCTCCTGACAGAAAGATGGCATGTATTGATGCCCTCTCCGGGGAGACAATATGGCACTCAGACCTCGGCGGAGTGAAAGTACGTGAGTCAATGGGGATATCAGCCGACAGTACCCTTATCTATGCCAAGACTATGAATGGCAAGGTTATCGCTGTCTCGGCAACCCTGAATGAGGGCAAAGTAATAATTGTGTTTGATCTTGACATGGTTTACGATATAGCACCAACAGCTATTATAGAAAAAGATGACATTGTATTTATACCATCAGACAAAGGCTTTATTTATGCGCTTGACAGGAATACAGACTCTTTACTTTGGGCACACAGGGTCTCCTCGTGCCTTATAAATCAGATACTGCCCTTTGGCGGCAGATCGGTAATCTGTACTGCCATGGATGGTGTTATTACCCGAATAGACTATTGAGTTATCTTATATCAATAATCTGATACCAGATATTGTTTACATGGTTTTGTCTATATTTATATACAAAATCATGGACTATGAGCGTAACACGTAAAGAGTTTCTACGGAAGGCTTGCATCTCAGGCGCTTGTTTATGCGGAGTAGCACCGGCGGTATTAGCCTCGCCGGCTCATACTGACCAGGGACTGTCAGATCAGACTGCCAAAAACCCAAATGAATTACAACAGGAATGGATTTCAATATTGCTCGACAGCATTGATGACCGGTTCAGCGAAGATGAGTTGAGAGAAATACTTAAAGGGTGTGCCCTGTCGCATTATAATAAGATGAGTATGTCCACCATAATAGAGCCATACAGGGGAAAACCTGACGAATTCATAAGCTTCCTTGAAAAGGAATGGCATTGGAAAATTGAGTATGACAAAAACACAGGTACCATTATTGCCGATGAGAACAAAGATTATTGTGTTTGTCCAATGGTAAACAGGGAAAAGGGCATCAGGTCTGACTCAATATGCCTTTGCTCCGAAGGCTTTATCGAAAAGATGTTCTCAGAGGTTCTGCAGCGACCGGTTGTATCGAGGGTGATAAACTCCGTACTGAGAGGAGATCCGACATGCAGATACAGAGTCTCTATCACTTAAAAAATGTCACATATGAAGCCATATATTAAACTCCTCCTTATTGCATTTGCCACGGCAACATGGTCATGTTCAACCACAAAAGTCACATCTTTTGACACTCTCAATTATGCCGGAGAAGAGAATTATCATTTTAAGCTGGTGACTTCCGAAGCATACAAGATAGAAGGACCTGACGTAAAATATGAGAAAGGAAGCATAAGATGGAATACCGGATCAGTTTTTGATGTCTCACCCGATGGGGAAAACA
The DNA here is from genome assembly GCA_003245695.1 of Bacteroidota bacterium. Lineage (GTDB taxonomy): Bacteria > Bacteroidota > Bacteroidia > Bacteroidales > VadinHA17 > SR-FBR-E99. The sequence goes on from QKCK01000297.1 coordinate 3,305, forward strand.
TAGTCTATATTACTCTCTCAGAAGATGATAACAACAAGGCATTAAACCTGTTGCCTCTTACCTCAGATACGTTACCCGTAAGACGTACCTGCAATATCGCAGCCGCTAATCCCCGGTTCTCACCTGATGGTTTGTCAATATGTTTTTCAGGAACACTACCGGGTCAGACCAGTTCCGGTATATGTATAATTGACACTTATGATAATAATGGCATAAGACACCTTACCGGCAGAGATGGCTTTAAAGACTCATCTCCTGTCTTTTCATCAGATGGGGAAAGAATAATATTCACAAGGGGTATTCCAACCATTCGCACTGAAGGTTCAAACACTGTTACAACATGGGATTATTCGATCTGGGCAGCAGGATCAGTCATAACAGGCGAATACCAGTACATTTACGGCTCTTCACCTGATTATCTTTTCGACAACCGCATCGTTTACACAAAGACGAATACCATCAGCTACCAGGGTGAGATATGGATTTATGATCTTGTGACCGGCAATGACTCACTGCTGCTGGCAGGCAACGGGAATGGATTCTCAACGCCAAGGGTATCACCTGACGGCACAATGATACTGTGCACCGGAGTGACGCTTGACAGGAAAGGCAGACCATCCAATCTTGACGTTTACCTTTTAAACACTGACGGATCATCACTCCGCCAGCTGACCTTTCATCCCGGAGCCGATGTTTCTCCATGCTGGTCGCCCGATGGTGATGTGATATACTTCATGTCTCAGCGTGGTAACAGTAATGGATTATTTAATATTTGGAGTTTGAGGCTCTCTGATGCCATTAAACCGGATATAAAATGACAATCTGCAGGAAAACATCACCGCTGATTTTTATAGCATTCATGCTTTGCAGTATGACCGCCAGAGCTCAGTATGTAGGAGCAATAACACCTCCTGAGAAAAAACTGAATATTGAATCAGAGAAGCTCATGCACAACTTTTTTACTATTAAGTGCGGACTGTTTATCCCCTCAGACAACAACAGAGAAGAGTCTACATCAGCAGCCGACATCAGTAATGGCAAGATAGCCATGCAGAATGGGCTTTTTGCTGAGGTGGGTTATGGCATGAAAATAGGAAGAAAAGCGGTTGGGTTCTACTGCTATCCTCTCCTTATTGCTGCATATATGAGCGGATTCGAATTTAAAGATGCCATTAATCCTGATCTCAGAGAATTCACCGCTGCAGAGATCGCTCAACGATATGGTCTCTTTTATGAGCCAACAAAAGACCTCTTCATGGCAGCCTACTACAGACCTGCTATTGTGGCTCCGGTCGGATTCAACAGTGGTGACTTTACCGGTGCACTCACCCTTGAAAATGGTTTTGCCAGGGCTATGACAACCCATACCATGGGTTTTTCAATCCAATACAGCCTTATTTCATTATCGTATGAATACTATATGGGCAGCCCCCTGATGGAAATAAAAAACAACACTACTGATGAGTCAGTCAACAAAAGGGTACCACTCAGAATGAGTATAATATCCGTTGCATTCAACTTCTGACAAACGACCTGATTAATTGACAAATGCCCACACAGGCAGTTTTATTGCACAATTTCTTTTCCAGAAACCATTGAACTATCGTTCCGGCTCATTGTTATCTGATTAAAACTTACAGTTATGAGAAAAGAGATAATTTTACTTAGCATAATAACTGGATTATTAATTACAATAAATAATAAAACTATGGCACAGGAATTTGTTTTTCCGGATCTCCCTTATGCATATGACGCACTGGAGCCTTATATTGATGCTCAGACTATGGAGATACACTATTCAAAGCACTACAAAGCATATCACACCAACTTCGTAAAGGCAGCAGAAGATAATAATATCACAGATAAGAGTGTAGAAGATATCTTTTCAAAGATAAGTACCTATCCTGCTGCAGTACGGAATAATGGTGGCGGATATTACAACCACATGTTATTCTGGCAGATAATGGGACCGAAGGCAGGTGGAGAACCGACAGGGAAGCTGCTTGAGAAGATCATTTCTGACTTTGGCTCGTTTGAAAATTTCAAGACAGAATTCGAGAATGCAGCCAAGACACAGTTCGGCAGTGGCTGGGCATGGCTCGTCGTTGACGCACAGGGCAAACTGTTCGTCACAAACACACCTAACCAGGACAATCCACTGATGGATATTGCACCTAAGAAAGGCACACCGATACTTCTTCTCGATGTCTGGGAACATGCATATTACCTGAAGTATCAAAACCGCAGACCTGACTATGTATCAAGCTTCTGGAATGTTGTTAACTGGAATAAGGTCTCTGACCTTTATCTTAAGGCGATAAAATAACAGAGGTTGACAAAACAGCTTACCGTGGACCGGCATTATTACCTGTATAATAAGTATGCCGGGCCACGTAACAGCAAATGCGCTGGTTTGGAAAACGCCCTCTTCACCTGAAAAATGAAAGCAAAGGGATAGGCTCAAATTACCTGTAACCCTATTTCCAGATAGCACTTCGTCTATTTATTGCTCATTGAAAGGTTTCTCTTTCTGATAAACCCTCACATAGTCAATATCATGAAACTGGGGGAATACAGTTGTTGAATCCGGGTTACCGGGCCAGCTGCCGCCAACAGCAGTATTCAGGATGATATAGTGAGGGGTGTGTGGTATTCCCGAGGCAGTAGCATGATACAGTTTCCCGTCTATATACCACTTTATTGAGTCAGGACGCCACTCAAGGCTGTAAACATGAAAATCAGCTGAATAATCAGTATCACCTGAAACCTTGCCAGAAGTTGATTTGCGCTTACCATCGAATGTACAGTAATGAAGTGTCCCATAGACAACACCTCTCTCATGTCCGAGAAACTCCATTATATCAATCTCACTATACCACGGACGTTCTTCAGGTATCAGATGCTCTCTTCCGGCGGCAACCTCTTCTGCCATAAGGCACTCCATCCTCCAGTCACGATTCTGGGGATACAGCCAGTGCGCAGGCCATAGACCCTGCCCTGCCGGCAGCTTTGCCCTTATCTCAAACAGCCCATAGACAGGAGCAAACTTATCTCTTGTATCCAACCTGCCACTGGTATATTGCTGCGACCCATAGTTCCGCTCCCTGCTACGTATCCTTAAAACCCCATCCTCAACGTATACCTCATCAGGTGTATAGTACTGTAGTTCGTTGTGTTTACTCTGCTCCCGTACAAGAATATTCCATTTACCGGTATCAAGCTGCTCTCCAGAAAATTCATCACTCCAGACCAGCCTCCAGCCATCAGTGACAGGAGAAATTATCTGCGGGTATAGCTCTGAGAAAGAAATAAATAAAAGCAACGACACTGCCAATAAGTTTTTTGCATGCATATCTTCAGCTCTTTTGGTTATATAAACATCAATAATTCCATAGTATATATTCGGGTTCCAAAGTTGTATCTAAAGTTAGTCTTTTTGTAATACATAGTATATCATACGCATTACACTGATCAGGCTGAAAAAAATGACACCATAATGCATAAAAACTATTCATACCTCAGAGCCTCAACAGGGTTACGCATTGCTGCTCTCAATGATTGATAAGAGACTGACAGAATTGCTATTATCAGAGCAGCAGTTCCGGCCAGGGCAAAGATCCACCAACTGATAGTGGTTCTGTAGGCAAAGCTCACAAGCCATTTGTCCATAGCAAACCATGCAACAGGAACTGCAGCAACAAAGGCAATAATAAAGCAGATGAAATAGTCTCTGTTCACCATAAGGGCGATTTCAGCTGCTGTTGCCCCGTTAACTTTTCTAATCCCTATCTCCTTTGTCTTCTGCCGGCCTGAAAGCAATGAGAGTCCGAAGAGCCCCATAGATGCTATTAACACAGCGAGCAGAGCCAGAAAACCTATTGTCTTCGAAAAGCGGGTATCTGACTCATAGAGTTCAGCCAGACGATCATCGGTAAATTCGAATTCGAATAGTGTTGTCCCGCCGGTCTCTGACCATATCGTTTTCAGTGTCTCTATTGTAGCCGCGATATTATCTGTCTGTATTCTGACAGCTATATCACGGCACATTGAAGTATTAAGACCTATAATCAAAGGACCAACCTTTTCATGCAGAGAGTACATATTAAAGTTATCAATTATACCCACCACCGGACCCAGAGGCGTCATCTCTCCTATACCCTCCCGCAGACCCAATGCCTCAACAGCAAGCTCATTAACCAAAACACCTGCAGAGCTCTTCGATTCTATAAAGTCGTCACCCTCAACAACCCTTATTCCCATGGTAGTGGCAAAGCCATAGTCAACAAAAAGACCCTGAACAGCAGTGATCTGTGTCCGGTCATCTATCCTGGGTAATGAAATTGTCATATGATTGTTATGAGGTGGCATCCACATTGCTCCGCTTACAGATAACACATCCGGAATCCTTGACAACTCCTTCTTGAACAGCTCATAATCATGATCGCCCAATGGCACTCTGATGAGACCTTCCCTGGCAAACCCCATGTCTTTTGTGAGAGCATAATGAACCTGCTTTCTTACCATAATCACCATGGCAATCAGAATTATGAATACACTCATCTGGAACACCAGCATAACCTTCCTTATACTCAACTTCTTACCTGCGGCGCCTATCTCTCCCTTAAGTGTGTTTATGAGATTGAAGGAGGTAATCTTAAGGGAGACGAACAGACCCGAGAAAGCTCCACTGATGACAGCCACAATTACAAGGAGTAGAGCAGATAACAGTATCTGATTATTAAATGCCATAGTATATTGTTTGCCAAGCATTCTGCTGATAAAAGGTAAGAGAGGGTCTGCCAGCAGAATAGCAAAAGGGAGTGAGAGCATAGAGGTAAAGACAGACTCAAAAACAATCTGACCTATCAGATCGCCTCGCGAGGCTCCGCATACCTTTCTTACTGCAAGTGTCTTTGTAAGTGACAGGGTCTGGGCAGATGTGAGGTTGATATAATTTACACACGCCACAAGAAGTATAATGAGACCTGTAAAGGCCAGAACAAGTACCATTGGCTTGTTTCCCCTGTCGCCTGAGTTATTGTCAGTCATCTCACCTGACCCGAAGTAAACATCGGACAGAGGCTGGAGAGAAAATGAAAGGCTGTTGACCTCATCGGAGTGTTCAGTGCCAAGCTCTTTCAACCTCGCAGAGAGGGACGCAGGTGATGTGCCTTTTTTCAACAGAACATAATTTGTAAAAAACTGTCCGTAACTCCATGACTCTCTGAAATCAACCTCACTGAGTTTCATGGTATTGTTTGAAATAACTACTCTGGCAAGATGTCTGAGACCGAACTCACTGTTAGCTATCATGGTTGCCCTGATAGTTGAGTTCTGGGGGATATCTTCATACACACCAACAACAGAGACAGGTATTTCCTCGGAAGCGATTCTGAGCACAAGAGGCTTTCCCAGAGGACTCTCGTCACCGAAATATTTACCTACCAGAGAACGACTCATAAAAATACCTTGCACGTTTTCGTCCATATCATTTGCAGATCCTTCAATGAGTCTCACATTAAAAATATCAAAGAATGACTTATCGGTACAGAGCATTGAGGTCTCGCCAATGAATTCATCTCCCTTCCTGACCTCATAGTCATATATGTTATACTGATGAGTGCTCTTCTCCACTTCAGGTATTGTATTACTTATTGTTGTCCCGAGGACAAA
>QKCK01000147.1 GCA_003245695.1 Bacteroidota bacterium
ATTTAATTGTATTCTAGCATATTAGCATTTCCAATTTGCTAAAAAACATGCTAAATATCACTTTTTTATTATTTATTCTGATAAATTCGTTACAATTTATAATCTTTGCACCAATAATTTGTAAACACCATGAAGCAACATGAATGTTCTATATCGTTCTGTGATAAATGTGCTTTTGAAACAAATTCTGTGTTCAAATATCTGACCCGTGATGAAATTGAACGTTTGAATTACGAAAAAGACTTCCGTTTATATAAACGTGGTGACATTCTGTACAATGAAGGTAATCGCATAAGCGGCTTTTATTGCATAAACAGCGGTATTATAAAAGTTTTTAAAACCGGAATAGATGGTAAGGAACAGATAATACGGTTTGCCCGCAGGGGTGAGATAATTGCATACCGTTCTGTTTTGAGCAACGAATCTGCATGTACTTCAGCTAAGGTTGTTGAAGATTGCCAGGTCTGCTTTATTCCATCAGAATTGCTGATTCAATTCGTGAAAAATAATCCTGCTTTCTCATTCGAAATGATAAAGCTTACCTGTCATGAACTTGCAGAGGCCAATTCATATATAACTGATATAGCTCAAAAGACAGTAAGAGAACGACTTGCTGAAGTATTGATACAACTTGTCAAAGATTTTGGTATCGATGACCAGAAATATCTTCGTATTTCTCTTACAAGAGAAGAATTGGCAAATATTGTAGGTACAGCTACTGAGTCAGTTATCAGGCTTCTTTCAGAATTTAAAACAGATAAACTAATTGAACTTAATGGTCGTCGTATAAAAGTACTTGATGTTAAAGGCCTTAATAAAATTAGTAATATAATTATCTGATTTTCAGAACAAGGTTCCATTTTTATCAGGTACTATTCCCAAATGTTTAAAAGCATTCTCCGTGGCTTCCCTGCCTCTTGGTGTTCGCTTTAAATATCCCTCCTTAATAAGGAAAGGTTCATAAACATCTTCAATTGTACCACTGTCTTCACCAATAGCAGTAGCAATATTATTCAGGCCTACAGGTCCACCCTTGAATTTTTCAATTATTGTCTTAAGTATCCTGTTATCCATCTCATCTAAACCATGTCTGTCAATATGGAGGGCTTCCAATCCAAACCTGGTTATATCTACATCAATTCTTCCCGAGCCTTTCACCTGAGCAAAATCCCTGACTCTTCTCAACAGTGCATTCGTTATTCTTGGGGTACCTCTGCTTCTTGATGCTATTTCCCTGGCAGCATTATCCTCAATATCAATATTCAGTATTGAGGCTGACCGTTTTACTATCCCGGTAAGTATATTAACGTCGTAATACTCCAGATGAAAGTTAATACCGAACCTTGCTCTAAGAGGACTTGTTAACAATCCGGATCTTGTTGTTGCACCAATCAAAGTGAAAGGATTAAGCTTTATCTGAACTGATCTTGCACCAGGTCCTTTATCAATCATAATATCTATCTGGTAATCCTCCATCGCTGAATAAAGATATTCCTCCACAACCGGACTCAGTCTATGTATCTCGTCAATAAAAAGAACATCACCATCTTCAAGTGTAGTAAGTAATCCTGCAAGATCCCCAGGCTTATCCAGCACAGGTCCTGAGGTAACCTTCATACTTACTTTAAGCTCATTTGCAATAATAGAAGCCAGTGTAGTTTTACCCAATCCAGGAGGTCCATGCAAAAGAACATGATCAAGAGCTTCTCCTCTTTGAATTGCTGCTGTTACAAATACCTCAAGATTATCTGTAATCCGCTTTTGTCCTTTAAAATCTGTAAATGACAATGGTCTGAGCTGCTTCTCAAGCTCAGAATCACTTCCTGTAACAGTCTCTTTCCTTACATTAAATTTCTCTGCCACAGTTATTCTTATTTTATCTGTTTCACGTCAGGTTCAGGTAACGAGATTTTCACACCATTAACAGATATTTCTACGTCATCTCTATAGGTAACAGTCAGAACCACTTCTCCCATCTCATCATATTTTTTCCATGTTTTATGCCTCATTCCATTCTTGAAGTACCTCTCTTCCATAACTTTACCATTTTCAAAATATATCAGTTGCTTTCCATCAGGTTCACCATTGATAAAATTTCCTTTAAATCTCAAAGCTTCATCATAATAGAATTCCTTCCATAATCCATCACGTAATCCCATAAGATAGTTACCCTGTTCTGAAATATCACCATTCTTAAAAATCCACTCTCCGTTTCTTTCTCCATCAACATACTCACCCTGTGCTATTATATTTCCTTCTTCAGAATACTCTGTATACACTCCATCCCTTTTTCCCTGAAAATATTCCTCCTCACGTAAAATCTTACCATCAGGATAGTACCATCGCCATAAGCCATTTATCCTTCCATTCAAAAAATTACCTGTTTGCTCTGTATTACCAGACTTCCCATAAAATTTCCAGTTTCCACTGCGCTTATTATCTGAATATTGTCCTTCAGCTAATATCCTTCCATCCTCTGAATAATCCTTCCATGACCCGTTTTTGTTTCCAGCCTCATCCACAATACCTTCAGACAACAATATACCCTTCTCTCCATAAATCTTTGCATTTGTTATATCACCACCGTCATTGTATTCTCGGTGAATACCTACCGGTATTCCTTCTTTATAAGGCCCTGAATAGATAAGCCTTCCATTATCATTATACTTGTTGACAATTTCTATCTCTTCACCATTACTCAGATTATCTTCAGTGATTTTACCATTGTCATACAAAAGTGTAATCAATAGTTTTCCCTTATCATTATATTCCTTATAATACCCATGCAAAAAGTCGTCCTTATAGTTCCTTTCAATCTTAATTGTACCGTTGCCATAAAAATCAAGCCATTTTCCCTGCCTCTTTCCTGACAAATCAATGCTGTTTATTCTCTCTCTGCTGATCAGATAATCATTTCTGTATTCAAGTAGAGTAATAACGTTTCCATCTCTGTCATATTCCTTTGATAATCCGTCCTTTTTACTCTTAAAATATGGTATCGTCTGTCTTATTTTTCCTTCCGGATAATAAACAATAGCAACACCCTCGCGTACATCACCAGCATATAATTCCTTCAAAGCAATATAAAGACCTGATACCGGATCTTTTTGATATTTAAAATAATAACCGTTTTTCTTACCCAGATTATAACTTATTTTTTCCAGGGTATCACCAGCCTGATCATAAAAAACCCATATACTATCCAGCAGATAACTTGTCCTTTTACCTTCAGATTTCAGGACACCAGTAATATAATAACTCCTCCAGTAACCATCTGGCTTTCCATTTCTTATTTTTCCTTCACTTGAAACTGTTCCATTTGGATATTTAAACTGATGATATCCGTCAGTTAAAGTTTCTTCTCTTTGTCCAAAGAGAGATACACTTATAACCAGTGACAATAAAAGCGCTTTAATTCTCATTTACAATCCAAGTTTTTCAGAAATATCAAGCATCCGTTTTATTGGTATTGCTGCTTTTTCAATAATATCGTCAGGCAGTAGTATTTCCGGATATTCAAATTTAAGCGAATTATATATTTTTTCAAGAGTAATAAGCTTCATGAAATTACATTCGCTGCAACCACATGTTGAGTCCTTTGGAGGAGCAGGTATAAGAAGTTTATCAGGACAAGCCAATTTCATTTTATAAAGAATACCCGGTTCAGTAGCAATAACGAATTTTTCAGCTTTATCACTTTTAACATAATTAAGCAGTTCACTTGTAGAACCAATAAAATCAGCGGCAATCCTTACCGGCATTTCACATTCAGGATGCGCAATCAGTTTTGCTCCCTTATTTTCTTCCATAATCTTCATAATTGCTTCCAGTGAAAATTGTTCATGCACATGACATGAACCATTCCATATCAGCATATCTCTTCCGGTAAGACTTCTGATATAGTTTCCAAGGTTACGATCAGGTCCGAAAATAATTTTCTCGTCAGAAGGTAATGATTCAATTATTTGTTTTGCATTAGAGGATGTACAAGAAATATGACTCAGAGCTTTAATATCAGCTGTTGTATTCACATAGGTTATAACAGTGTGTCCGGGATTATCATTAATAAACTTTTCAAAGTCCTCTTTTTTACATGAATCAGCCAGTGAACATCCGGCATTTTCATCTGGTATAATCACCTTTTTTGTTGGCGCAAGTATTTTTGCAGTTTCAGCCATAAAATATACTCCGGCAAATACAATAATATCAGCATCTGTTTTTGCCGCCTTCTGAGAGAGAGCCAGACTGTCACCTGTAAAATCAGCTATAGACTGTATATCATCAGTCTGATAATAATGCGAAAGAATAACTGCATTCTTCTCTCTTCTGAGCCTTTCTATACCTTTAATCAGTTCATCCTTTTCCATTTTCAGATAAAATTTGTTGTATTGTTACAAAGATAATTTCTGAGTAATAAAAGTAACAGAAGAAGAAGTTTACTTTTTTGGATATGTAAACTAAAATCAACTTTTATTAACAACAGTTTTATTTTTATTCTTTTGAAATTTTTTACCTATGATGATTATTATATGCTGTTAATATGGTTGAAACAAACTTATTTTTTCTCTTTTAAAAATGGTTATCAAAAGGTGAAAAACAGTTTATTAACAGCGCAAATTTTGTACCTATTTTGAAATACAGGTTCTTACGCCTGATTTTAACAGTTGTTCAGACTTAAATGTTAATAACAGGCAGAGGTCCGGGGCAGATATTTTTGATGTTTACGGAGTGTTGATAATCGTTTTCAAAAAGATGAAAACAAATTTTTGAATTTAGACTTTTCATGCAGGTTGTTGAAAAGCATGGTTTTTGAAAAGAAATTAACAATGCTTTTACATAAAAGTAACTTTCACAGTTAACAAAACATAAAGATATTTGTTCAATGCTTTAGGTAAGGTATAGTGAGTTCACATAATATAAAAGTATAGAAATAGAATAGAATTGTTTAAAGAGGTGTATATATTTGCATAAAAAACAGAGGATTTGGAAAGAATAATAGTTGCATCAGATCATGCCGGATTCAGGTTGAAGGAGAAAATTGTAAAATGGTTGAAAGCGAATAAGTATGAGGTTAAGGATATAGGATGTTATTCAGAGGAGAGTGTTGATTATCCCGATTATGCTCATGCTTTGGCAGCAGAGCTGGAGGCTGGTGATTATAATTGTGGAATTACATTTTGTGGCAGTGGCAACGGGATAAACATGGCAGCAAACAAACACCAGGGAATAAGGTCTGCACTCTGCTGGAATGAAGAGATTAGTCGTCTTGCCCGTTCGCATAATGATGCTAATATTTGTGCACTGCCAGGTCGGTTTCTGAGTGAACCCGAAGCAATAGTGATAGTTAAGACATTTTTGAATACAGAATTTGAGGGAGGAAGACACAAGAAAAGGATCGATAAAATTCCCATAAAAATATATTGATGCTTTCAAATTCATGTAAATATGGAGTTAGAGCTGTTCTGTTGATTGCCAGCAAGCCGGTGTCATCGGGAAAAGTAGGGCTGAAGACTATTTCTTCTGAACTGCAAATACCACAACCTTTTCTGGCAAAGATCCTTCAGATACTTACCAAAAGCAGGATTCTTGATTCAGCCAAGGGGCCGCATGGGGGCTTTTCTCTGATGAGGCCTGCCTCTGAGATTACTTTAATGGATATAGTCAGGGCAATTGACGGAGATGAGTTTTTTGATAGTTGTCTTCTCACCGGAGAAAAATGTAACTATTATGAACCATCTAAGGGAGTTTGTATGCTTCATAATGACCTCAGAAAGGAAAAGGTGAGACTCACAAGATTTTTCAGCTCAAAATCGATAGACGCACTTGTTAGACAGCTGAAAAAATCGTCAGACGTTATAATCTGATAAAGAGTGCTAAGCCTCAATCAACTTTTGATGGTTTAAAAATTCCCCTGAAAAGCCTGATAAAAATAACTGCAACAGCAACACCTGTAATATTGGCAAGCAGATCGTAGAACTCGGCCTGTCGTGTTTCTGTTAACAGAAACTGAAGAGCTTCCATCAACATACCCAGTATTATTGGGATAAGAATCATGAAATAGTTTATGGTACCGGTTATTTTCCAATCAGAAGAGTTGATGAGTATAATAAAGGTAAAAAAGAGGTAGGTGCCCAGGTGAGCCACCTTGTCAGAGTTAGGAAAACTAAGAAGCTTTCCTGCAGTAACAGTGCCTGACTCCGAAAGACTTAGCCAGATGATTATAATTGAAACCAAAAGGCTTGGATAGTATTTTTTTAATAATCCTGTCATTTTCTAAGTTTGAGGGTATGAAAATAGTAAACTAATATTAATTCTTTCGTACTTTTAAGGTTGTTTATATATGGCAGGTATCTATATACATATTCCATTTTGCAGAAAATTCTGTAATTACTGTGATTTTTACAGTGTTACAGATTCTGAACTTATTGAGGAATACGCCACAGCCTTATTGAAGGAAGCCGAGATACGTGCCAGTTATCTGACAGATGAAACTGTTACATCAATATATTTTGGTGGTGGCACTCCATCCTTAATGTCGGCTGAAATTTTCGGACGAATAATTAAACGGCTTTATACATTATATAATATATCAGACAATCCGGAGATAACAGTTGAAGTCAACCCTGATGATATAAATCCGGGTTTCTTCTCTCCGCTTGTAGCTACAGGTGTGAACAGGGTTAGCATAGGTGTACAGTCATGGGATGAGACAAGACTTAAGTATCTGGGAAGGCGGCATAGCTCGGCCCAATCAGCCGATGCCATAAAGATGGCTCACTCTGAGGGCATAGATAACATTTCAATTGATCTTATTTATGGCATTCCAGGGATGAAGAGTGATGATCTCAGGAAGGAGCTTGAAATAACATTTAAATTACCGGTCAGGCATATTTCAGCCTATCATCTGACAATAGAAGAAAACACCAGATTCGGCAATATGAAACGACAGGGAAGGCTGACTGAAATAAGTGAGGAAGAGAGTGTTGCCATGTATTCACTTTTGATTTCAGAATGTGCGAAGAGGGGTTATATTCATTATGAAATTTCAAACTTCGCACAAGAGGGTTTTATTTCAAGGCACAACTCAGCCTACTGGAGACAGATACCATATATAGGTTTGGGAGCGTCAGCACATTCATTTGACAGAAACTCAAGGCAGTGGAATATTTCAAATGTAAGAAGATATATTTCATCGATAAGCAAAGGACATGTACCATTTGAAAGAGAGGAACTCGATTCAATAACTATGTTTAATGAGTATGTTATGACAGCTTTGCGTACAATGTGGGGTATTGATCTGGTATATGTGGAGGAGAATTTCAATAAGGAATTGTCAGACTATCTTGTTAATATATCAGACAGGTTTGTACGTTATGGTATGATATCATGTGATAAAAAAACCCTGGTCTTAACAGACCAGGGTAAAATGATTTCCGATAATATTATTACTGAGCTTCTAATGGAGCGGTAGTTTACTTTTTCAACAGGAATGATCCTGTACCTATTTTATTTCCGTCGAGATATAATTCAACAGTATATTCACCTGGTACAAAGTCACCGGTATTATCGAGGAATATGCACATTTCTATATCAACATTAGCATAATCAACAGCGCGGTTAGCGGAGAAAATCATCTGTTCTCCCTTGACTTCAAAGAGGTTGTCGGGAGAAGATGTTATCACCAATTGATCAGGTCTTATAACGCGGAGGTAGACAATTTTATTTCCTGCCTCTGCAATTGGATTTTCCCTTAGGGTAAAGCAAACGCGAACTTTATCAAGGCGTTTCACTTCGCTTGTCTCCTTGCGTTTTTTATTCAGGGCTACAGCTGTTACGTCCTTTGCCTGGATGACAGAAGCGATCTCAACTTTAGATGAGAGTTCATCTTTTACCTGAGAGAGTTCCTCGTTCGACTGTTTTATAGCATCCCTCTCTTGTTTTATCTCAATGTTCTCAGCAACGAGCTCTTTATTTCTGGTGTTCAGTGAGTCAATCTGAACAATATAACTCTTCATTATTTCACGCATGGTTGATATTTCAGCTTTATATTTTCTGATCAGCTGTGCGTTTGATGCGTTAAGTGAGAGCAGTCGCTTTATTTTGTTCTGTTCTCTGTCAAGCTGGGCATTTAAGGTATCATTATTGGTCTTAAGAGTATCATAACCATACATTAACATTCTGAGTTCATTTGCCAGGGAGTCTTTTTCCTCTGTCAGCACCTGTTCCATTTCAACCATTCTGTTTTTCTGAGAATAATAGAGTGCAACAAGGGCGATTAAGCCTATTGTCAGAACGACAGTTGTAAGTATCATTACAACAGGAGCTCCTTTTTTATGCTCGAAATGCTCGGCCCGGTATTTTTCCTGATTTTCCATTTAATTATTATTTGGTTTAACGCAAAAATAAAAATTTATACAACTGAAATGCCTTTATGAGATCTCAATCTCTTTCATTGTTTCAATCTGGCATCACTCTCAGACGATAAATTTCACATAAATTAACGAAAAAAACTTTTTTCTATTGCCTTTTTTAAAAATTCTTTTCATTTGGATAAAAAATCAAATAAAGGATAAAAATGTCTTTTTATAAAAATCACAACACAATTAATATCAAATAGATAAGAAAAGTGCAATTATGAAGAAATGATGAACCCGTTAAACATTAAAGTAAAATCAGAGATAGTTGTATCAGTCAATCAACGGATTAAAAAAAAGGATGTAAAAGTCTTTGATAAAAAATATTGAAAAATTGGGAACTTTATATTGAAAGAATCGTTTAATTTGAAAAATGTATTTATTACACGAGTTGGAAATGAATTTAAACTTTAGAAAAATGAAAAAATTCTTTGCACTTTCACTCCTGATGCTTGGATTAGCAGCAGGTGCTTCTGCTCAGGTAACAGGGCAGGCTGATGCTTCAGCAACAATTATTACTCCTATCACCATTACCTGGGTGGCTGACCTTGCTTTTGGTGATGTAGCTGTTAGTGCAACTGTACCTGGTACTGTTGAACTTGATGCAGCAACAAGTGCCCGTACTGCTACAGGTGGTGTTACACTTCCATCAACCGGAACTGCATTTAATGCAGCTGAGTTTACAGTAGCTGGTCTTGCCGGTGCAACCTATGCAATTACTTTGCCTGCCGGTGACCTTACTATTGATGATGGTGCTGGTAACACAATGACAGTTAATGGATGGGAAAGCAGTCCGACACCAACAGGAACTCTTACCGGTGGCACAGAGACACTTTATGTAGGAGCTATTCTGAATGTGGCAGCTGGTCAGACTCCAGGCACATACACATCAGCAACTCCGTTTGATGTAATTGTAAACTACAACTAAAAGAGACAGTAATATACAGAAGGGTATTTAAACATACCCTTCTGATGTATTATGTCTGATTGTTCAAATTATTCAGCAGTTAAAGTGTTGAATGTTTCAGGTGCTACAATAATGAGCAGAGGAAAGCTATTATTATTTGTCACTCTTTTCCTTGTGTTTTCTCTTGGCACGTCCAGGGCACAGAGCCCAACGGCAGCAGTAGTAACAGGCCATGTATTTGCTGAGGTTATACCGATATTCTCTGCAAGTGAGATATCGCAGCTTTATTTTGGCAAGTTTGCGCCAGGACCACAGGGAGGAGAGATAATACTTACGCCACAGAGTACAGTCTCAATACTGGGAAGTGTATTTGTGGGGTCAGGAATTCATAATGCGGCTTCTTTTTATATTACAGGCGATAATGATGCCACTTTTTCTGTAACTTTACCTTCAGCTCCGGCCACTCTTACTAATCCTGAGACATCAAAAACCATGCTTGTTACCAACTGGGTTTCTGTACCCGGAGATGGAATAGGAACTGGAAAAATGGAGAACGGGTGTCAAACAGTATTTGTAGGAGCTACCTTGAAGGTTGGTACTTTGGAGGAGAATCCTCCGGGAGTGTATATAGGTTCATATGTGATATCATTTGATTTCAACTGATGAACTTTTGCATAACTAAAAAAAAACAAAATGTCACAGCTCGCCTACAGGTTTTTTCAAATGCAGTCTTATTTGAAAAGACAAAAATATTTGTCGCGCGTTTTCATTGTAGCTGCCACTCTGATCTTATTCTCCGGTGAGATTGTATCTGCCCAGGGGAATCTATTGATCACTCCACGAAGAGTTGTTTTTGATGGCACAAAAAGGTCATTTGACCTTAATCTGGCAAATGTCGGAAAAGATACGGCAACGTATGCAATAACATTTGTTCAGATAAGAATGACAGAAGACGGACGCTTTGAAACAATATCTGTCCCTGACTCAGGGCAGAATTTCGCATCTCCTTACCTGCGTTATTTTCCAAGGTCAGTAACACTGGCCCCGAATGAAGCACAGATGGTGAAGGTTCAGCTTATTAAACAAGGCGAACTGAAGCCCGGAGAGTACCGTTCTCATTTCTATTTCAGAGCCATACCTAATTCTAAACCTCTTGGAGAGGGTGAGGTAAAAGTTGACACAACATCAATATCTGTTAAGCTCACACCTGTTTTCGGAATAACTATTCCTGCCATAATCAGGATTGGTGAATCAAATGCCAGAGTTACTTTCTCTGATGTGGCTCTTGAGATGGTAAATGATACAATTCCTCTATTGAAGGTTGCATTTAACAGAAGTGGTAATATGTCAATCTATGGAGACCTCGCTGTTGACTATGTGTCAGCAGGGGGAGAGGTTACACGGGTTGGCATTGCTAACGGGATTGCAGTGTATACGCCAAATATCAGACGAACGTTTCAGTTTAACCTGAAAACACTACCTGGAATTGACTATCATTCAGGACGACTGGTTTTGACTTTCTCTGCTCCCTCTGACATTAAGCCCGAGAAGTATGCAGAAGCTGAAATAGCGCTCCGATGAGATGTTTTTCAGCTTACATATTAACTAATTTTTATTATAACAAATGGCAAAACAAAACCATATCTGCAAGACCTGGATTCTGACAGTGTTGGTTTTGTTATTTAATGCCTATGCAGCATACGCTGCTACATTCTATTCAGCCTCTTCCGGCAGCTGGAACGAGACTTCAACATGGAGTGACGTTTGGGGCAATCCTGTACTTACAACACCTGGTGCAGGCGATATTGTATATATACAGAATGGTCATACTGTTTATGTAACAGCTGACGCTGCATCTACAAATGTCACCTTTAACGGTGAAGATGCCTCTCTCATTGTAAACTCATCTGTCACTCTCACCCTGTCAGGTACTCTGACATTAAATAATCTGAATAACAGGAGCTCTGCCTGCCTTATCGGAGGTGAAGGAACTCTCAACTGCCTTAACGTGGTTGTTGGTACCGGAACAAATCCGGGTGTCACCGGTACAACCCTGACGCATACATTTACCTCCACCATTACAACATTGAATATTACCGGCAGTATTTCGATACGAAGCTACGTGGGGACAAACACCAGCCGCAGAGGACATGGATATTTCTACCTTGAGGAAGGGACAGTTATTGTAGGCGGGTCGGTAATAACTGACAATGAGAACAATGTAAATACAGTCTATTTTTCTCTTGCCTCAGGAGCTCAGACAGGTACTCTAAGACTTACAGGTGCAACACCTTTTAATGTTGATGCTGTCGGGACATCAGTCATTACCTTTGATGGCACTGATGCAACTGTTGATTATAACCGTTCAGGTAACCAGACAGTATATTACAGTACCACCACCTCGACCACCACCTACACAAACCTTATTCTGTCAGGGAGCGGAACAAAGAGCATTACCAATGCAGGCACAACAGTAACACATCTTTTGTCGATGGAGGGAACTGCTGTGGCAGGGACCAATGCACCAACATATGGGGCAGGAGCAACACTGCAGTATAAGGGATCTGCACCTCAGACCACAGGGATTGAGTTTCCTGCTACATTTTCCGGCGCCGGAGGTGTCATTGTTGATAACATTGATGGTGTAACTCTCTCTGATGCAAAGACAATCTCTTCACTCCTGACATTAAAATCAGGTCTTCTGAACATAGAAGCATTTATACTGCGGCTTACAAGTACCATCCCTTCAGCCGTGGATTATAATACAGCTTCATACATAAATCTTACAACCGGCAGCTTTGAACGTACTCTCGCATCAAATTTATCAGGAAATGGTAATGACTATCACTTCCCGATAGGTCAGAGTGGCGTCTTCAAAGGACTAAACCTGCTTGATGTTAACACTGGCACTACCGGACCAGTTCTCAGGGTTACTGTATCCCCGACAGGGGCTCTTACCGGTGACAACACCACCATTGTCAACCCAGTCGACCCTCAATACTGGTCAGTTACAAATACTAACGGCGGAAATTTCACCAGCGCTAAAACAGAACTATATGAGCCTGGCCTTACGGAAGGCAAAACCGTTGGAATGTCAACAGCAGCATCAGGTGTATACTCCTCTATCGGAGGATTTCTCAGTGGAAACGGATCAGTTATTTCCGCATCAACACTGAATCCACAGACCTATTTTTGTATAGGTACCCTCATTTATACTACTTATTATTCATATCAGACAGGCAACTGGGATCAGATATCAACATGGACCACTGACCCCAGTGGCACACTCCAGATTGGCAGTTCTATCCCGGGGACTAATGATAAGGTTGTAATACTGACAGATCGTACAGTGACACTTTCTGCAGATGTTGCTGCAGCTGCTCTTGATATAACTATAAATAGCGGAGGTGTCCTTGATCTTTCAACCTTTGGATTTGGCAGTGACCTTATGGCTATTCAGGGTTCTGGTTTGCTGAGATTGGCCTCATCAGACTATCCGGCCGCTTCTTTTGACCCCTTTAATGATCAGGGCGGAGGCACCACAGAGTATTACAACACTGTTGGTTTTATACTCCCCGTAACACAAGCCGAATACAATAACCTCACAATAAACACATCTGCTGCCACTGCCACACAGCTTGCTGACATGAAGCTGAACGGGAATCTTTATATTAAAACAGGTACCTTCAGGTTAAATGATAACAGCACATCAACGCTCAATCTTACAATCGACGGTAATATCACTGTTGACAGCGGGGCCTCACTTATCGTCGGAAACGGAGCAACAAACGGAACTATTGGTGGTAGCGGTGGAACAGCTCCATTCCTGAACTACTATCTTAACTTTCATACAGTAATTATAAAAGGAAACCTTACAAATAACGGAACGGTAAGGTTTACTAATCTTAACTATCCGTTATATTCTGCCTTTCCACCAACAGCCACAGGCACAACGTCAGGTGCGGCTACAGTATATTTTATGGGTGAGAGCGACAATAGTATAACATGTAACGGGCCTACCACATTCTACAATCTGGTAATAGACAAAGGAACAGATCAGACCTACAAGGTCACAGTAAACTCATCATCTTACCAGTACTTCAGGTTGTTTGGGGCAAACTCCCTTACTGCTGACGGATCCATTTCTGCTTCCCCGGCACTGAGAAAAGCCTTATGGATTTATCATGGGACAATGGTGCTCAAAGGGAATACTATTATACCCTCATTATCAGAGGGCACTTCTTCGGGAGCTGATTATTATATTCCGGCAACAGGGGCATTGCAGTCTGATGGAGTCGATGTGGTTGTCCTGAATACTGCCGATGACTACAGGGAGGTGAACGTGGCATATGGTGTGTCAGCACCTGATGATGCAACAATAGGCATAACCAAAGGTGGTTATAGTGCGCTGTATGTTTTTGGTAAGCTTTTAATCAACGATGGTTATCTCTCAACCCGGGAGTCAGGAGGGATTATTACCTCCTCCGTTGCATCCGGACAGATAATAATAAACGGCGGAACCGTTGATGCAAAACAGTTTTTGTCAGCATCAGGGTCAGCTTCCTATACTCAGTCTGGAGGCCTGGTGCTTCTGCGTGGACGGTTCCAGCGTATCCCGCAATCTTTTTCTTCTGTGGCCGGCCTTACCGATGTGGCTGATGCAACCCTTATCACTTCACGTCAGGTTAACGGAATAAATGCAGCCTATGGAACCTTCAACCTTGAGAATACATCAAACATACTGAATCTCTCAGGCGGGACAATCCGCATTTTTGATGTATGCGGAACAGGTGGCACAGAGCAGAAGGCCTTCGATGTCAAATCTGCAACTGCCAACATAAGTGTAACAGGCGGATTGGTTGAGATTATGCCCACAACAGGAACACTCCTCGCTGATCCGGCTAATTATTATATCAGTACAACAGCACCACTCTGGGATTTAGAGATAAACAGGATAAGCGGTACTTCAACCGTGAGTCTCTCCACCCCGCTGGTGGTGAAAAATGACATGGCACTTGCTTCAGGCGCCCTGACAGCTAACAACAATGATCTCTCCGTGGGAGGTGATTTTCTCATTGAAACAGGTACATCTTATACTCCCGGAACAAACACCACAATTTTCAACGGAACAGCTGACCAGACATTTACCGTGAATCTGGCATCACCATTATCTTTATACAACCTTTCATTTAATAAGACCGCGGGTATAAAGGTTACTCTTTCTGGATCACAGGATATTGTTAATGTGACAGGAACATTATCTATTGTTGCGGGGATACTTGATGACTCTGGTAAAACAATAAATGTATCAGGCAATATATACAACTCTGGTGTCCACCGTGGCACGGGTACCATAGTACTTAATGGCACTGCTGTTCAGACAATAGATGGGGGAGGAATCTTTACCAACATAGAATTGAATAATAACAATGCCGCGGCAGCACCGGTCTCGCTGGTGGCTAATATGACTGTAAAGGGTACTCTTACATTCTCACGCGATAAGCTTTTCAATATAGACATTTATAACCTTCTCCTTGATACAGCTGCCACGGTTGTAAACAGCGGCAGTACAAGATACTTCCAGACAGCAGGTAATGCGGGTGACGGTGGATTAACAAAAGTATTTACTTCACTTTCGACATTTGTTTATGATGTCGGTGCTCCTACGATAACTCCTGCCGGAGCAGTTAAATATACACCTGCAACCATTGGATTCACTTCTGAACCGACAACCTATGGATCTGTTACAGTAGTTCCGGTGGGATATGAACATCCTGTAGTATCTTCAAGTGGTCAGTGCCTGACCTATTTCTGGAGGGTGAAGTCGACAGGATTCACAGGCATTCCTCTTTACTCAATAACGCATTCATTTGTTTATGGAAGCAGTGATGTAGCAGGAACAGAGAGTAACTATGTGCCTGCATTATATGACGGCACAGAATATAAATGGTACTATGGACAGACATCCAACATTGATATAGGGACAAATACAATTTCTGACTGGACCTTACCAACAAACAGCACTAACTTCCTTGATGCAGACTTCACTGCCGGTGCCCCGGGCAGCTTTACTTCACCAACCATTTTCTACAGTCGCCAGACAGGCGTATGGAGCAACACCTCCACCTGGTCTCTGTCAGGCCATACTATTGATGACCTTCCATCATCTGCTCCAGGAGCAAACGATATAGTTGTGATAGGTGACAATGACTCAATATACCTCTCCACAGAACCAGCCTTCCCAACTAACCCCGGAACAAATCCTGGTGTTAACTTCTACAGACAGAATGAAGCTGTTGTGAACTGTGCAAGTCTTCAGATTGAGACGGGATCTGTCCTTGATATTCAGAATAACCCTGGTTGTACCTTTGCCTCTGTTCTTACCCATCCTAACGGTAATGGCAAAATAAGGATCACAACACGCTCCTCCGGATTTGATAACCCAGCCTCTTTTTCATATCCATCAGGTGACTTTACTGAGTTCAGCACCAACGACGGTATATCGGAGTTTTATACTATAAACCCTCAGGCTGGAACATATTATATTCTCCCGTCAAACACAGATACATACGGAACGGTAATACTTACCCCGTTCATGGGATCAAATATTATCCTCCCCAACATTTCTGAGGTAACCATTAACGGTGATCTTATCTGCAACGGTTCTGATGCAGATGCCTGGCTGGCAATGTCATGGACAGACACATACGGAACGATTGTTGCAAAGAATGTCAATGTACACGGTGACTTTAAAGTGCTTGGAGGGTCATTTGTTTTTATCTATAATGGCAATACTCTTCAGCAGATGACAATCGATGGTGATGTTTATGTTTCGCCAGGTGCCGGTATAGATGTCCCTAATGCTGCTTCTTCAATTAATAACAAAATGATAATCGGAGGCAGTATCTATAATAATACTGATAACAGTACAGCACCCAACGGCTCTCCCAGTATTGTCAGGTTTATTGAAGGCAGTAACAGCTGTGAGGTCATATTCACCGGTACTACAGATGCTTATCTGACTAATAATCCATCTGTCTCTACCACACCTGTCACAATTTTCAATAAGGTAACAGTAAACAAGGGAAGCTCGCAGTCAACGTTGCTGACGTGGAATATAGGAGGAACGCTCACAACCCCTACTGATAACTGGTTGACACTGCAAAACGGCACCCTTGTGTATAACCGTACCGGAGACTTTCATATTTCAGAGGATACAGACTTTACTATTGCTTCAACGGCCGGTCTAACAATAAACACTGCTTCGGATGTCTATATTGCCAATGCTGCAACCAATAATAACACACTCTTCCTCAATGGTAAGTTAACAATACTTACCGGTGGAGGTAATATATATGTAGGTCCGCCAAACAATACAGGCAATAATGCTGATATAGAGTATTCTGGCAGCGGAGCTTCTGAAATAAGGATAGAGAGTGGAAAGGTTTTTGTTGCCGGACAGATAAGACGCCCTCTTGCAACTACCAACGGAGTGTTGAAATATACACAGACAGGAGGTGATCTTTATGTTTACGGGAATAATTACAGCGCCACCAAAGCCAAGTTTGAGATACTCAATGATGGCAGTTCTTTTACCATGACCGGGGGTACTATTTCTGTAATCAGAGGAGGAGGAACCACCTATGGGGATTTATATCTTCGTCCATCAACATATTCAGTTACTGCGGGTACCATCTATTTCACCCAGACTCCTTCTGCGGGTATTGCCATAGATGCCTCACAGGATTATCACCTTGATGCAAATATTCCACTGTATAATATCACGGTGACAGGAA
The DNA here is from genome assembly GCA_003245695.1 of Bacteroidota bacterium. Taxonomy (GTDB): domain Bacteria; phylum Bacteroidota; class Bacteroidia; order Bacteroidales; family VadinHA17; genus SR-FBR-E99. The sequence goes on from QKCK01000147.1 coordinate 17,118, forward strand.
AGACATCAGCTACAGCGCAGAATGCCGCCCTGACTCTGATGGTAAGCCCTCTCACAATAAACGGGTCATTGACACTGGCTAATGCACAGAGTACTTTTAGCACAAATAGTCTGACGGTAACTATCAAAGGCGATCTTAATAATAACGGGACATTTGTTTATGGTACCGGTACCACAATATTCAACGGAGGAACGCAATATATTTCAGGTACCTCTGTCACAGACTTTTATCATCTTGTGGTTTCTTCAGTCTCTTCACTCAATGTGAATAATGATTTTGTAGTAAATGGAAACCTGAATATAACCTCAGGCAATCTCCTGCTTAACACATATCTTCTTACCCTTCACGGTAATCTGGCAAACAGCAGTGCCTATTCCGATGATAATATATCAGGAGGTATAACACTGGTAGGATCCTCACAGCAGATTGTATCGGGGACAGGGTCATTCGGGCGGCTCATAATAAACAGCAGCTATGGTGCCAGGCTTAACAGCAATATCTCCCTGCAGAATGACCTTATTCTTTCAACAGGTATACTCGATATAAATAAATACCAGTTGACTCTGAGTCAGAACAGCTCAATCGGAGGTGCTCCATTCAGTGTTTCAAAAATGATAAAATCAGAAGGTGTATCAAGCAGTCTTGGCGTTGTCAAGTTCCTTAATACAGCAGCTACATCATTTGTTTTCCCTGTGGGTGTCACCGGAAAGTATACACCAGCAACATTTGCCATTACCTCAAGTTCTACTGTCGGATCTGTACGAGTCAACCCGGTTGATGGAACACATCCTACAGTATCAGATCCTCTTAACGCCCTGAAATATTACTGGCAGATAGAGAGTGAAGGCATTACAGGTTTCACTGGAACAGCATTGTTACAGTATATGGCAGCTGATGTTGCGGGTACCGAGAGCAGCTATGTTGCAGCAAGCCTTGATCTGGTTACAAATATATGGACAAAGGCTCTTCCGGGATCAGCAACAGATAACGTAGATGAAGGAAATCACACGGCACTCTTCAGCTTTTCGTCAACCTCTTCATTAACGGCTGATTATACTGCCGGTGATGATGCAGCTATTCCATACGAGGTACCTACATACCAGACAATTAGTGACGGCAGCTGGTCAGATGAGACCATCTGGGTGCCTGTAGGCAGCTTCCCTGCATGTCCTGTTGGAGGTCCGGCAGGTTGTAATGTCATAATAAATAATGTGGTAATAACAGACATTAACCACATCTCAGCCCTCTCTACAGTCATAAACAATGAGCTACGGGTAGTATCACCAACATATGGCCATATGCTGGGTGCAGTCTCTGGTGATGGCACCTTATATCTTGAGACCGGAACGTTACCGGCAGGTACTTATACTGATTTTCTCAGCTGCACAGGTAATGGCACAATTGAATATGGCGGCTCAGGCACCTATACTATTGTTGCAACACAGTATTCTTCATTGCCAAATATTCTTTTCAGTGGCAACGGAACCAGAAACCTGCCCAATAAAGACCTTACAGTATGCAAAAGCCTCGTGATAAACGGTCCTTTGCTCGATAACAGTGTTAATAACAGAGCCCTGGTGATACAGGGAACCATGGAGAGATACAATGGCAGCGAATTCATAAGCGGTAGCGGTGCCTATCCACTTGCCACAGTGACTTTAGCCGGCAGTTCTGCCCAGACAATAGGAGGGGCCACAGGTGATTTTTCAGGTACAAGCAGGTTTTATAACCTGAGAATTAACAACACATCAGGGGTGATAATAGGCGATAATGGTCTTGTTGAGGTAGCAAATGAATTATATCTTTCTTCAGGAGTAGTGACAACCACTTCACTTAACAGGTTGGTGATTGTCAATACATCCTCTTCAGCTGTTCTTCCGGATGGAGGCTCCGCTTCTTCATATGTCAGTGGACCATTGACAAAATATATTGTTAACGGAGAGTCATTTAATTATCCTGTTGGTAAAGGAGCAGTATATGGGCATGACTTTACAGTGACAGCTACAGGAGGTAGTACCCAGCCATACACGGTTGAGTTTTTCACACCCAATACAACTGCTACTTCAGTGGCGACACCTGTTAAGGTGACGAATATGTCTGAGTACTGGAGCGTTTCGTCGGCAGTTAACACCACTGCCAGAGTAAAGATTGCATGGGATGCCACCAGTGACCTGACACCGCTGATGACAACAAATGGCATTTCTGATATGAGAGTGGCACAGTCAGTAAGTGGCTTGTGGACAGGCCTGGTATCAACAACTGCAGGCACAAGTACGGCTGGTAATGTCTCAACCACTGGCAGTGTGACAATAACAACCACAGGAGAGCTCTTTACCTCAGCCGCTGTCTCCGGCACCATGGCCAGAGCTGCATTTGGTATTACCGGTCCGGTGTGTGGTATGACCGGAATACCTGTTACTTTCACATCATTTGACCCCATAACACTTGACTATACATTAACATATACAATTGATGATGCTACTCAGCCGGTAGTAACAGTAACGGCATTACCTTATACACTGCCTACCCCGGTGACAGGTTCATACAAGCTCACTGGTTTTACTTATAGCGATGGTGTAGGTATAGGTGTAGTTGATGCTGCAGTGATAGATGTCTTTGAAAGTCCGCTTGAGGCACAGGCGGGATTGGATCAGTCATTGTGCGGTACATCAACCACAACACTTGATGGTAATGATGCCACACCTTTCGAGGGGTTATGGTCAATAATATCCGGTGAAGGAGGAGCATTTGCCAACAATACTGTTCATAATACCTCTTTCTCAGGAAATCTGGGAGAGACATATACCCTGCGTTGGACTATCAGTAATGGTGGTTGTACATCATATGCCGATGTTGTTATCGCTTTTCCTGTAACTGCCTCCACTCCGGGTGATTTCACCACATATTCATCAACAGTATGTCAGGGTTCGGCAGGGAATGTTTTTACTGTTCCGGGTGTTTCTGGTGTAACATACAGTTGGTCTTACAGTGGGACAGGTTATACCATTAATGGTACAACCAACTCCGTCACCATTGACTTTGATGCAGCGGCAACAGGTGGAACCCTCAGTGTCACAGCCACTAATTCATGTGGTACGAGTGCGCCACGGTCGATGACTCTCACTGTTCCTGTGGCAACATTCAGTTATTCCGGTTCACCCTATTGTCAGAATGCAACTAATCCCACACCGTCATTCGCTGCCGGAGGCCTTGCAGGTACCTTTACCTCAACTACAGGCTTAGTGTTTGCTGATGGTGCTACAGGGGAGGTTGACCTTGCTGCCAGCATCCCGGGAGACTATACAATAACAAATACAGTCAACTCTGCCTTCTGCGGTGTGCTTACTGCCACAACCTCATTCACAGTGTCAGGACAGACATGGACCGGGACGGTTGATAATGACTGGAATAACATTGCAAACTGGTCTTGTGGTTTCGTACCATATAATACATCTCATATTCAGATACCAGATGTTGCCAATGAACCTGTTCTCAGCACAGGCTCAGCCGGAACAGTCAGAAATCTGGTTATTGATACAGGCTCCTCCCTTACTGTGACAGGCAATACATTGACCATTACAGGTTCAATAACAAGCAGTGGCACTTTTGATGCTTCCGGTGGTACTATCAGTATGGAAGGGACAACAGCTCAGGATATACCATCGGCTCTCTTTGCCGGAAATGTAATACAGGGACTTAATGTTAATAACACCGCCGGTGTGACACTACTGGGACCCCTTGGTGTAAAGGGAGTTGTCACTGTCACAGATGGTCAGCTGGCTTCAGACGGTAATCTTACACTTATTTCAGATGATACCGGAACAGCACTTATTGATGGCACAGGAAACGGACAGGTGACAGGGAATGTCACTATGCAACGGTATCTGTCATCCGCTTTCGGATATAAGTATTTCAGTTCTCCTTTCCAGGGTGCAACGGTTAGTGAATTCGGTGATGACATGAATCTTGCTGCCTCATTTCCATCATTCTATACCTATGATGAAAGCAGGACAGCTTCAGGATGGGTAAGCTATGTGACCGGGACAAACTTACTGGTTCCTATGTCAGGATATAGTGTCCACTTTGGCTCTTCAGCCCTGCCTGTTACTGTTGATGTTTCCGGAGTGGTCAATAATGGCATTATGTCAGTCACACTCTATAATAATAATAACACCTACACCAAGGGCTTTAACCTCATAGGGAATCCATATCCCTCGCCCATAGACTGGGATGCTGCTCCTGGCTGGAACAGGACAAATATTGATGATGCTGTCTATTTCTTCTCTGCCAGTACAACAGATCAATATGGCGGAACATACAGTTCATATGTAAACGGAATACCAAGCGATGGGAAGGCATCAAATATCATATCCTCAATGCAGGGCTTTTTTGTTCATGTAAGTGATCAGGCTTTATACCCGGTGACTGGCACTCTTGAGATGGACAACCAGGTGAGAGTCAACGCACTCACACAGCCATTCCTTAAATCAACACAAAAACTGAGTCATAAGGCATCATATACAAAACCGCTGTTCAGGATCACGGCAGGCTTCAGTGACTATCCTTCATTATCAGATCCTGCGGTAATATACTTTGATGACACGGCCATTGATGGTTTTGATAGCGATAAGGATGCATTGAAGATTTTCAATACTGACACACATGTCCCAAGCCTCTTCTCTTTATTATCAGATGGCACTCAGTTATCAATAAATGGTATGCCTTACCCGCAGAGCCAGGAGTTGATAATACCTCTTGGAATAAAAACCTATATTAATGGTACTATCACCTTTAAGGTATCCGATATAGAAAATCTCTATTTTGCAGAAAACCTTTATCTTGTTGATGCTACAAGTGGAACAGAACAGGATCTTCTGGTTAACGGAGAGTATAGTACCTATCTTTCAGCAGGCGATTACAGAAACAGATTTTCTCTGAAGCTAACGAAAGATCCATCAGGCATTGACGATGTTACTGCTGAAAATGAACTATTTAGTGCTTATAGCGTTAATGGATTGCTTAAAATAAATGTCTACCGGTTAATGGATAACCAGGGAACAATAACTGTTACGAATCTGTCAGGACAGGTGATTATGATTAAATCCATTGCAGAAATTGGTTATTATGAGTATCCTATGAGAGTATTTGATGCTATTTATATTGTCTCTCTTGAAACCGGAAATCAACGTACATCAAAAAAGGTTCTAATACAGAGGCGATGACAGGTTTAGTTAACATACTGAAGAGGCGGAAAACACTCTTGTCAATGATTACAGTGCTGTTAATAATGCAGACTGTATCATCGGTAGCTGATGCGCAGGAGCTTCCTCCCAGACCAATTGTTGTGACTGTAAATATGGCACAGAGCCTGAGTTTTGGTGCCTTCAGCATAACCGGAACAGGGGGGTCTGTGATAATATACTCTGACGGATCGAGATCCTCAACAGGAGATATAGTATTATTAAGCCTGGGCTATTCATTTTCAACAGCCATGTTTGATATTGAAGCTAATCCTGGTACTATAATATCGATTTTAAGCGGACCGGGAACAGAAGCTGTTCTTTCCGGTGATTCGGGAGGGACGATGACAATGCAGGTTGGAGAATCGAGTCCGGCCTCTCCTTTTGTTATAAGCGTTGCTCCACCGGCAACAACACAGGTTCTGGTTGGTGGGACACTTACTGTTGGTGACCCTATCACCAACCCGCCAGGGAACTACAGTGGTACATTTGATGTGATTTTTGTGCAGGAATGAAAAATAAGGAGAAACTAAGCCCCGAACGATACAATGTATAAAATAGCCGCATACTGTTATATGATCTCCGAAAGGCGTATGCGAGCCCTCTTTAGCAAGGTGATTGTTCTGTTCGTGTTTCTCACTCTGCCTGTTCTTGCTCCCGGACTACAGGCTCAGGAGCAGTATGATTATGATGAGCTTTATATTCTTATAAATGTACGTGGAGTAGGCACTGGCGAAATATCATCAGTAATTATGGGAGATGATATCTTTTTGCCAGTCACCGATCTGTTTGATTTTCTGCGAATCAGGAATATACCAACACCTGGCCTTGATTCTATCTCAGGATTTTTCATTTCTCAGGAGCATCCTTACCTTATTGACCGTACAAGGAATATGATAATATTTGAAGGGAGAGATTATAAACTGAGAGATGGAGACCTGTTGCGTACGGAAACGAATCTCTACCTTAATACAACTTATCTGGGTGAGATCTTCGGCTTGAACTGCAAATTCAATTTCCGGAGTCTTTCTGTTGTTCTTGAGTCTGAGAGGGAGCTTCCGATAATCAGGGAGATGAAACAGGAAGAACTAAGGCGGAATATTGGCAGATTAAAAGGTGAATTTATAGCAGATACCACTATAGGCAGAAGCTATCCGGGATTTCACTTTGGAATGGCCGACTGGTCTGTTATTTCCACCCAGGAGCTCGGCGGCAAGAGCGATGCACGGTTTAATCTGGCTCTGGGCTCAGTAGTAGCCGGTGGAGAACTGACAGCCTCTCTGAATTATAACACTTCCGAGCCCTTTACTGAAAAACTGCAGCATTACAGGTGGCGGTATGTTGATAATGACCGTAATAGCTGGAAGCAGATACTTGCCGGAAAGATAAACACATATGCAACATCAACCATATATGAACCTGTTATAGGTGCCCAGATAACAAATACACCTACAACCTTCCGCAAATCATACGGCTCATATACCATCAGTGATAAAACTGAACCTGGCTGGATTGTTGAGTTATATGTCAATAATGTTTTGGTTGATTATGTAAAGGCAGACGCATCTGGCTTTTATACCTTTGAAGTCCCACTTGTTTATGGGACATCAAATGTTAAGATTAAGTTCTATGGTCCCTGGGGAGAAGAGAGGACAAAGGAACAGAATATAAACATACCTTTCATTTTCATACCTGAGAAGACATTTGAATATACCGCCAGTGCCGGTGTTGTTGAAGATACCTCAGCCAGTCTCTTTGGAAGGGCCAGCATGGGATACGGGCTTTCCAAAAGGATAACCGTAGGAGGGGGCGTTGAATACCTTTCATCAGTAGGATCCACACCTGTTATGCCCTACCTGAAGACTTCGGTCAGGCTTGCTTCAAGCATTCTTCTATCAGTGGAATATACATACGGTGTGCGAACCAAAGCAAATCTCTCATACAGAATGCCATCCAATATTCAGTTGGATCTTAACTATGTATTATATGACAAGGGGCAGAAAGCAATAAAATACAATTACAGAGAGGAGAGGAAACTGATGCTGTCGGTCCCGTTGAAAATGGGAGGATTTATAGCCTACAACAGACTTTCTGTCAATCAGTTTATTCTTCCCACTACACAGTATACATCAGCTGAATGGATGTTCTCTTCACCGGTATTCGGAATAAATACCAATCTGACAACATATGCGCTTTTTGTCGGCACAAGGGCGCCAAACATCTATAGTAACCTTTCATTTTCGTTCAGGTTACCTGCCAGGATAAACCTTATGCCTCAGGCACAATACTCATACACAAGCAATAGAATACTTTCCGCAAAGCTTAGACTCGAAAAGACGGTAATGTCAAACGGGTTCTTTAATATTTCCTATGAGAGGAATTTCAGGAATGATCTTCGGATAGGGGAGATTGGCTTCAGATGGGACTTCTCATTTGCACAGACAGGAGTTTCGTCACGACACAGTAACGGTCTGACTACACTTGTTGAATATGCACGGGGAAGTGTTGTAACAGATAAAAAGAGTTCATTTACCGGAGCCAGAAGGTATATGAATGTAGGTAAGGGAGGTGTCTCTATTATACCATTCCTTGATGTTAACGGCAATGGAAAAAGGGATCAGGGCGAGAAGAAGCTGACCGGACTGAATTTACATGCCAGCAGTGGTAGGATTGAGAGATGTGAACGCGATTCAACAATAAGAATTCTGGGGCTGGAGGCATACACAACATGTTATATTGAGCTTGATCCATACAGCTTTGATAATATAGCATGGAAGCTGGACAATGTGACCATCTCAGTAGTGGTTGATCCAAATAACCTTAAGCTGATAGAGGTACCTGTTAAGGTTATGGGTGAGGCTACAGGAATGATATATCTAAAGGATGGTGGAGAACAGAGACCTCTCAGCAGAGTTATTGTCAATTTCTATTCTGAAGGGAAAAGATTTATTGGTCGTACACTGTCAGAATCAGATGGTTATTTCAGTTACCTTGGTTTTATACCGGGCAGTTATACTGCTACTCTTGATTCGGCACAGCTGGTCAGATTAAAGATGAGTGGTACTCCCGTGTCTCATTCATTTACCATAGCAGAAGATTCATATGGAGACATTGTTGATGGTCTTGATTTTACTCTTGTCAGGGTTGTTTCTGCAGACACTGTAGCCCAGGTTACCACCGATACTACGGTGATAAGGCAGATAATAAAACAGGATACTGCCGTAATGGTTATACACGAGATATCCAAAGAGGTTGTTACCACAGAGGTAGGAAAGTATGCAATACAGGTAGGCGCATTTAAGCGTAAATCGAATGCTGAGGCACTGCGCAAGAAGCTTGCTGCAGAGATAGACAAGAATGTAGAACTGATAAATGAAGATGGTTTCTATAAGGTGCGGGTAACAGGCTTCGAATCGCGTGAAGAGCTTGAGAAATATATACCGGTACTGAAGAAATACGGTATCACTGAGATGTGGATTGTAAATACTGTAGCAGTGAAACAGGATGTGGTAGTGACTGAAAAGGCCGACACAATAAAGAAGGTGATATCAGTCATTGAGACAGAAATTGTGCCTCGTGCTACTGTTGGTGAATTTGGTATTCAGGTAGGAGCGTACAGAGACAAGCGATGGGCGACTCTCATGAGGAACAGGACACGCGAGCTGACAGACAGGGATGTATCAATTACATTCGAAGATGGATTCTATAAGGTAAGGATATCTGGTATCAGGACAGCCGAGGAGATGGAGGATATGATGCCGATGCTGTTTGCAAACGGCTATAAGGATGTATGGCTGCTGCCATTCAATGAGAAGATAGAGATGCCTTATAATGCAGAAACAATCAGACAGCTATTCAAGGTTGAACTTGCACCGCTTGCAAACTCAGCGCCCACAGTAGCTCTGCAGGTAGGCGCCTTCTTCAAAAAACGCGACGCTCTTAAGGCAGCAAAAAAGATATCGCAGGGCACAGGAAGAAAAACGGAGGTTGCTAAACAATGGGATTATTATACTGTTTTTGTTACAGGGTTCTATACCAGGGAGGAGACACACAAATATTATCCTGAGATCGTAATGATCGGATATCCTGAGATTTACCTGGTAGAGAATTATATTGCGAAATAACACTTTGTTATCTTTGCAATGGTCAGGTAATAATGTAGGTAAAACCTAAAAGCAGTAAATATGAAATATGTTGGCGCACACGTAAGCGCATCGGGAGGAGTGGAGAATGCACCTCTGAATGCTATGCAGATAGGAGCAAAGGCATTTGCTCTCTTCACAAAGAATCAACGGCAATGGCTCTCACCACCACTGTCTGAAAAGAGTATCAAGGCCTTCAGGACACTCTGTGAGGAACATAACTACAAGCCTTTTCAGATACTGCCGCACGACAGCTATCTGATAAACCTGGGTAACCCTGATGATGAAGGGTTGCGCAAATCACGTGAATCTTTTCTTGATGAGATGCACAGATGCGAATTACTGGGACTCGACAGACTCAATTTTCACCCGGGCAGTCATCTGGGAAGGATAAGCGAGGAAGAGAGCCTGACTGTTATAGCTGATTCAATAAACATAACTCTTGAGAAAACGGCAGGTGTTACTGCTGTGATAGAGAATACTGCCGGCCAGGGCACAAACCTGGGATACCGCTTTGAACAACTGAGGTATATTATTGACAGGGTAGAAGATAAGAGCCGTATCGGTGTTTGCATTGACACCTGCCATGCCTTTACTTCAGGGTATGACCTTTCAACAGAAGAGGGGTTTAAAAATGTATTCACCCAATTCGATGCCATTGTGGGTTTTAAATACCTCAGGGGTATGCATCTCAATGGATCAAAGAAGGAATTCAGCACCAGGGTCGACCGTCATGAAAACCTCGGAGGAGGATTCCTTGGTGAAGAGGTATTCAGGATGATCATGAATGATGATCGTTTTGACGATATGCCTCTTATACTTGAGACGCCCGATGAAACTAAATGGGCAGAAGAAATCGGGTTTCTTTATTCACTCCAAAAAAAATAAGAAAATGAAAAGGAGAACTCTTTGTTTCAGGATTCTTGTAATGCTGTCGTTATCTTTTATTGCATATAGCACTCTGCTATCGCAGGATACGGTAAGGTTTACAAAAGGGCTGATAACCGGAGGCGGAGGGTTCTTTCGTGATCGCTCAGCCTTCTCATCCGATCCGGTTGCCTGGCTCTTTATTACCGGTAAAGCAATAAGGCCACTGGAGGGAGCACTGTCATATACTCCACAGGATCTGGGTATAAGCAGAGAGAAAATAGAAGCACAGGAACAATCGTCAACCGGGATGAACGGCAACAGACGATCGCAGGGAGACATGAATGAAGCCAGATGGATGACAATAGCGTCAGATAGCGATGGCTTCTTCAGATCAAGAGAAACGCGTGGCGGAGGTCTCTACCTTGAATATGAATCGACAGTGGAAAAGACTATGCTGTTGGAGGTGGCAGGGAACACAATGACTGTTTTTAATGGTATGCCGCTTGAAGGAGATGTATATAACTGGGATATTTCAATAAGACCGGTGAGAATAAAAAAAGGCATTAATATGATATACCTTACCATGGGGCGTTTTCAGGGAGTGAAGGCCATGCTGACAACACCCCAGGGTCCGGTGCAGCTTACTTCAAAAGACATGACGCTACCTGATCTTATAAGTGAAGAACAGATAGAACGATATGGAGGAGTGCAGGTAATAAACTCAACAGGGAAGGAGATAAAGGGATGGTCAGTGAAGTGTATAGTAAACGGTAAAGAATCAGTAACGGCACTTCCAGTTCTGGCAAAGGAGAATACCCGTAAACTGCCATTTAAAATACCCCCGCAGGGTAATATTGACCAGAAGGAGGTGTTAGCTGTGCTGATCCTCTTAAATCCTAACGGGGATGAGGCTGGAAAAACAGAGTTCAAACTGAAAAGTAAAAAGTTTGCCGAAACCCACGACCGCACATTTATAAGCTCCATTGACGGTAGTGCGCAGTATTACAGTGTAACCCCCGGGGGTACAAACCAGAAAGGAGAAGCCCTCTTCCTCTCTGTACACGGTGCCGGGGTTGAGTCACGTAATCAGGCCAGGGCATATAAGCCAAAGGATTGGGGTGACCTTGTGGCTGCAACAAACAGAAGACCTTATGGATATAACTGGGAAGACTGGGGAAGAATAGATGCCCTTGAAGTACTTGAGGAGGCCAAAAAGCTTTTTAACCCTGACCCTTCGCGGATATATCTTACCGGGCACTCTATGGGAGGACACGGCACATGGCATCTGGGAGTAACATATCCTTCATATTTCGCTGCTATAGCCCCCAGTGCAGGATATCCTGACCTGCTTAATTATGGTTTCAGATCAGGAGTTACGGCTGACCAGCCTGCCGGAGAGATGATGCTCAGAGCAAATAACCAGTCGCGTACGGTCACACTGTCACGTAACCTTCTTCATTATGGCGTATATGTCTTTCATGGCGATGCTGATGAGACCGTACCTGTTCAACAGGCCAGAGAGATGCGCAAACTGCTGGGGACATTTCATCCCGACTTCTGCTATTATGAATATCCGGGAGGTCACCATTGGATCAGCGATGAATCTGTAGACTGGCCACCTATATTTGAGTTTTTTAAACGGCATACAATACCATCAGATATGTCCCTGCTGAAGATAGAGTTTTATACTGCAAACCCAGGTGTCTCTTCAACATCACACTGGCTTACCATTGACCAGCAGAAAAGACCATTGACTCTTTCGTCGGCAGACGTCACCATAGATACTGCAAAGAATATCGTCAGCATAACAACTGATAATATTGCCCAACTGGCTTTAAACACCTCATCTATGAATATTACTTTCCCGCTTGGTATTCTTGTTGACAGCATCAGTCTGAAGGCAGAGAAGACTTCCGGAGAAGGGTCACTGTATCTGACTCTTGCAGATGATAAATGGACTATTGGGAAAGCTGTACCTCTTTCAGACAAAAATCCTTTGCGTAATTGCACTTTCAAAGACGCTTTTCGGAATATGGTGGTCTTTGTCTATGGAACCACAGGGTCAAAGGAAGAGAATGACTGGCTATATGCACGTGCCCGTTATGATGCATCTACCTTTGGTTACCGTGGTAATGCAAGCATTGAGATAATCTCAGACAAAGCATTTGATCCTGCCGGCTATAAAGAGAGGAATATTATTCTTTATGGCAACAGGGATAATAACAAGGCGTGGGATAAGGTACTTGCAGAATGCCCTGTGGAGGTTCGGAACGGATATATAAAGGCAGGAGAAAAAGAGTTCAGGGGCAATGATATTGCCTGTTTCTTTATCTATCCCCGTAAGGATAGCAATACTGCCTCTGTAGGTATTGTGGCAGCAACAGGTATACCGGGACTGAGAGGAGCCTATACTAACCAGTATCTCAATTCAGGCAGCGGTTTTCCTGATGTCACAATAGTTAAATATGATGCTCCGGTAAAAGGATATGATGCTGTATTAGGAACAGGCTTTTTCGGAAACGACTGGAAGATTGAGTCAGGCGAATTCTACTGGAAAAAATAAAAAAAAGAGTGTTCCCGAATTCAGGAACACTCTCTTACAGAAGTATATTTCTTATTCATCATCAAGTGAGTATACCTTGTAAACCCAGGCATACGTATCATAGATGACATATATTTCAGAACGCTGATCATCAAGACTCAGACGTTCCATAAACTTAACCGTACATTCATCACCATCCTGGTCAATGCATGTAAACTTATAGATGTTGTCGCCACTGTCATCGGTAACAGTGTCGTCAGAGTCAATAATATCATAGACCTGTTTGCTGTCAGAATAGATTACAATACGAAGATTCTGGATATCAAGAGTTACCAGTAAACTAATGTCTTCCCAGTCACTCCAGTCCTTCCAGTTTTCATTTGAATCGGTTGATGTGGTTGCAATAGCTGTAGTGCGTAGCTTGTACAGCTGTGCTGAGGAGGTTGCAATACCCAGTGTCAGCAGGCAAAAAATCAGGAGGAGAGTTTTTTTCATATTTTTCCGGTTTAAAATGAATGCCTAAATATAAAAACAAGTTATGACACTTATTTATGCGATTTTGTTATTTCTACATACGAAAAGAGACTGATAATCAAAAAGTGTAAATCATTTTTAGATTTTGTCATTACTAAAGGTTTCCTCAATTAAAAGGTTTCAATACCGGTCTTATAAATTCCTGTTCTCCGTCAGGGATTTCCAGGGTTATAATTATTTAATACCTGCCAGCATCCACTCCTGATGTGGCATGTCATGCAGGTATTCTTTCTGGAAATCATATTCGGGGTGTCCGGCGAGATAAGCTTCTGCATCAAAAGGCTGGCCACAGGGGTGACCCATTATTGCCCAGAACATCATCTTTTCAGCCAGATGACTGTCAGTTGCCTTTGCCTGTACTGCCCCTGCATGGAAGAAGGCCCCGGCCCAGCTGATCTCATTCTTTCCTGACTCATCCTCATCCATATGGCCACAGAGAGTAAAACGGCCAGCCCTTTCCATCTGCCGTTTCACATCATAATGATCACCCATGAATAGCTTAGCTGTCTCAACATCAATCCTTCCCTTGTATTCCTTCATGAGCATCTCCCATCTTAGTTTTCTAATGTTTCCTGAGGCTTCCATATTATTGGGGTCAAAGGTGGTCTCTTCTCGCATCAGCTTTTCATCTGAGGGGTAATTT
>QKCK01000210.1 GCA_003245695.1 Bacteroidota bacterium
GGTTCCCAATACCAACACACTTCATTCCTCCGGCATGAGCTGCCTGAACACCTGCAATAGCATCCTCAAAGACAACGCACGATGATGGCTCAACACCCATGCCTTCCGAACATTTCAGAAAAACCTCAGGATCAGGCTTTGCATTTGTAATGCTGTCACCATCTATGATTATATCAAACATTTCTGTAAGACCAATTCGATTGAGTATCATACCTGCATTACGGCTGGCAGACCCTACTGCCACTTTAATACCCTGGCTGCGCAGTGCCTTGATAAATTCAAGACTCCCAGGAAGTATCTCTCCCGGTGTCATCTTTGAAATATATTCAGTATACCAGTTGTTTTTACGGGTGGCAAGCATCTCTTTTTCAGCATCACTGCGTGTCTCATTATTGAGTGAAAGTAAAATGTCCAGCGACGCCATCCGGCTTACACCTTTCAATGCTTCATTATTCTCCTCGGTGAAACCGATACCAAGCTCATCAGCCAGCCTCTTCCAGGCAAGATAATGGTACCTGGCAGTGTCTACTATTACCCCGTCAAGATCAAAAATACAACCCTTCAAATCCATCTTCTTTTCTATATATTATCTTTTCTCATCAATATCTTTCACAAAGACAAGTGAACAGGCAGCAATAAGCATTGAAACGCCACCTGTTAACAGGGCTTTCATTGCATCACCCTCAAAGAGATGCCTGACCATTGATCCGAGGATGCTTGCTGCAAGTATTTGCGGTATCACAATGAAAAAGTTAAAGATCCCCATATATGTCCCCATCTTATTCTGTGGCAGCGATCCGGTAAGGATGGCATGGGGCATTGACAGAACACTGGCCCAGGCGAGCCCGACACCCAGCATGGGGATTATGAGCATATTTGGTGAGCTTATGAAATTCATTGAGATAAGACTCACACCACCCGCTACAAGTGCAATGGCATGAGTTATTCGCCTGTTTGTTGCTCTGGCTATCACCGGTAGCAGAAATGCTACTATGGCAGCAAAACCGTTATATACCGCAAACATAACTCCAACCCAGTTTGCCCCTTTATTGTATGCTGCAGAGGTAGTGTCGGATGATCCGAATACATGGGAGGTTACTGCAGATGTGGTGTAAATCCAGAGAGAGAACAGTGCAAACCATGTAAAAAACTGTACTATAGCCAGCTGACCCATGGTAGCGGGCATGTTTTTAAGATCAGTAAGTATGGCATTCATACCATTGTTACCGCTTCCTATTCTCTTCAGCCCGGCAGCGGCTATCTGGAGAAGACCAAAGAATGTGAGACCTCCTGTAACTATATATAACTCTTTTTCAAGACCCGATGTATAAACAAGGTAGGTGAGCAGCAGCCCGGCTGCAAACCATATAAGACCTGCTCTCAGAAATGCCGGCTCCCTTTGCTTGTATGTCTCTGAGACTGGTGCAATGCCTGATGATTCTTTCTCTGCTTTCTCAAACTCATCCAGTTCCTCCGGAGAGTATTCTTTGGTCCGGATTACTGTCCATAATACAGCAGCAAAAAAGACGGCTGCTCCTATGTAAAAGGCAAGCTTGACATTCAGTGGTATAAGTTTGCCGGGCGCAGGTTCCGTAGCTACATCGAAAACGTTTGTAAGAAGCCATGGAAGCGCTGAGGCAATGACAGCTCCTGTGCCGATAAAAAAGCTCTGCATCGCAAATCCTTTTGTCCTCTGATCAGGTGATAGCATATCTCCTACAAAAGCTCTGAAAGGCTCCATTGAGATGTTTATTGAGGCATCCATTATCCACAGCATCCCCGCAGCTACCCATAGTGCCGGCGAGGAGGGCATGATTAACAGAGCCAGAGATGCAAGCAATGCCCCTGTCAGAAAATATGGCCTTCTTCGTCCCAGCCGGTTCCATGTCTTGTCACTCATGTGCCCTATAATGGGCTGTATAAGCAACCCGGTGACAGGTGCTGCCACCCAGAGAATTGGAATGTCATCAACTTTTGCGCCTAACGATTCAAATATCCTGCTTACGTTGGCGTTCTGGAGCGCAAAACCAAACTGTATGCCTAAGAATCCAAAACTCATATTCCATATCTGCATGAAGGACAGTCTTGGCTTCTTCCTGTATATTACATTCATAACCCGGTTTTTTCAGATTTTGTGAAAGTTTATTACCTAACTCAAAATTAAACTAAAATTCTGCTCCACAATAGCTTCCGGAAGTCGGTAAAGCTCCATTTTTCGGACGTTTAAAGCGAGTTGATTATTTCAAACGTTTTCGGCCGGAAGATTTTTTTTTGAGCTATGCGATATTTAGACATAATCTAAATAAGAAACAGATATTTTATCTTAATCAGTTGTCAGAAAATGATAAAATGTACAGGTAATAATATCTGTTGCTCAGGATTTAAATTATGACGGAAAGTTATTATTTTCCTACATTTGATACAATAATCAACAATCACAGTAACCATGGCTGAATTTGTATATGAGAAACTTTTTCAACATTCGGTTGATAAGACGGAATATCGTCTGTTGAGTCGTGATTATGTAAAGGTGGAGGAGTGTTGTGGACGCAAGATTCTGCATATTGATCCACAGGCGTTAACACTGCTTTCGGCAGAGGCGTTTGCCGATGTGAACTTTTATCTCAGGAAGGCTCATCTGGAGAAACTTTCGGAGATACTTGATGATCCTGAAGCTACCGATAACGACAGGTTTGTTGCATGGGTTATGCTCCGTAACAGTGTCGTTTCTGCGAAGGGCGAGTTACCATGGTGCCAGGATACCGGAACTGCTATAGTGATGGCTTATCGTGGCGAGGATGTTTATACAGGAGTTGACGATCCCCAATATCTGTCCAGGGGAATATATGAAGCCTATGATAACCGGAACCTGAGGTATTCACAGGTTGTCCCGGAATCAATGTTTGAAGAGAAAAATACGGGGAGCAATCTGCCTGCCCAGCTTGAGATAGGTTTATGCCAGGGGAATGAGTATAATTTCCTGTTCATTGCCAAAGGGGGAGGATCAGCTAACAAAACCTTTCTCTATCAGCAGTCTAAATCGTTGTTGAATGAGGCATCACTGAAAGACTTTATCCGTGATAAGATAGAGGATCTGGGCACCTCTGCCTGTCCTCCCTATCATCTTGCTGTGGTAATAGGAGGTACTTCGGCTGAGATGACTCTTAAGACCGTGAAACTGGCTTCTGCCGGGTACCTTGATGATCTGCCATCCAGTGGCAGCAAAGGAGGGAGGGCTTTCCGTGACCTCATGTGGGAGGAGAAGATAAGGGATATATGTCATGAGTACGGGGTTGGAGCTCAGTTTGGAGGTAAGTATTTTGTACATGATGTAAGGGTTATAAGATTATCGCGTCATGCAGCCTCATGCCCTGTGGGTATAGGAGTGAGTTGCAGTGCCGACCGTAACATAAAGGGAAAGATAACTGCTGAAGGGATATTTCTTGAGCAGCTTGAGAAGAGCCCTGAAAAATATCTGCCAGCAAAGGCACCTGAGCTTGATAAGGCAGTGGAGATAGATCTTGACAGACCCATGCGTGATGTGCTGGCTGAACTGTCAAAGTATCCTGTGACAACCCGCTTAAGCCTCTCCGGGACGCTTATAGTAGCACGCGATATTGCCCATGCACGTATAAAAGAGATGATTGACAAGGGGATGCCAATGCCTGACTATTTTAAAAATCATCCGGTCTATTATGCCGGTCCTGCAAAGACACCGGCGGGTATGCCATCAGGCAGCTTCGGACCTACCACTGCCGGAAGAATGGATGGCTATGTTGACCTGTTCCAGAGTATGGGCGGATCATTAATTATGCTTGCCAAGGGTAACAGGTCAAAACAGGTGAGGGAGGCATGTAAAAAATACGGGGGATTCTACCTTGGATCCATTGGAGGACCGGCTGCTATCCTGGCGGCGGAGAATATCAAATCTGTTGAGATAGTTGACTTCGAAGAGCTCGGGATGGAGGCAGTACGCAAAATTGTGGTGAAAAACATGCCTGCCTTTATTATCACTGATGACAAGGGCAACGACTTCTTCGGGAAGTATAATAAACACAGCTAACATACAGGGAATAAAAGAAGATCGGACACTAAAGGTTAAAAAAATAAAGCAAAAAAGATAAAAAGGCTAATAAAACACACAAAAAAGTAAAAAATGCAAACAAATTAAATTCAAAATATTATTTTTGCATCCGTAATTAAAAATAGTGTTTTGAATTATGTGTGGTGTAGTAGGCGTATTTGACCTGAAACAGAAGGCAGAGGCACTAAGGCCTCAGGTACTTGAGATGTCAAAAAAGATCAGGCACAGGGGTCCTGACTGGTCAGGGATATATTGTGGAGAGAATGCAATAATAGCTCATGAGCGATTGTCGATTGTTGATCCTCAGTCAGGAGGACAGCCTCTTTTCAGCAAGAACCGTAAGCTGGTTTTAGGTGTCAACGGTGAGATATATAATCACAGGGATATACGTGAAGAGTATAGTGGGGAATATGAGTTTCTAACCCAGTCAGATTGTGAAGTTATACTTGCGCTGTACAGTGTAAAGGGCAAGGATTTCATTGAGGATCTCAACGGGATCTTTGCGTTTGTTTTATATGATGAAGAGAATGACTGTTACCTGGCGGCCCGCGATCATATAGGTATCATACCTCTCTACATGGGCTGGGACATCTATGGCAATCATTATTTTGCTTCTGAACTGAAGTCGCTTGAGGGTATATGTAGAAAGATAATTCCTTTTCCTCCGGGACACTATTATTTCAGTGGTGAGGGCGAGGTGAAACGGTGGTATAGTCGTGAGTGGGAGTCATACGAGGCAGTTAAAGAGCAATCGTCAAGCATAGACGAGCTGCGTAAATCGCTTGAGGGGGCAGTTCACCGCCAGCTGATGTCGGATGTTCCTTATGGTGTTCTTTTATCGGGAGGGCTTGACAGCTCTGTTATCTCGGCTATAGCCAGGAAGTATGCACCCCGGCGTATAGAGAGTAATGACAGCAGTGCTGCATGGTGGCCGCAGCTGCACTCTTTCTCGGTAGGGCTTGAAGGATCTCCTGACCTGGCTGCCGCACGCAGAGCAGCTGATCATATAGGTACCATCCATCATGAGATACATTTTACCATACAGGAGGGACTTGATGCCTTGAGAGATGTGATATATTATCTTGAGACATACGATGTCACAACGGTGAGGGCATCTACTCCTATGTATCTTATGGCGCGCGTGATAAAGTCAATGGGTGTCAAGATGGTTCTTTCAGGCGAGGGTGCCGATGAGGTCTTTGGTGGTTATCTCTATTTTCATAAGGCTCCTGGGGCAAAGGAGTTTCATGATGAGACAATAAGGAAGATAAGTAAACTGCATCTGTACGACTGCCTCAGGGCTAACAAGGCATTATGTGCCTGGGGTGTTGAAGGTCGTGTGCCTTTCCTTGATAAGGAGTTTCTTGATGTGGCAATGACACTCAACCCTGCCGATAAGATGGCGGGTAACGGAAAGATGGAGAAGTGGATACTGCGCAAGGCTTTTGAGGATTATCTGCCTGAGGATATAGTATGGCGGCAGAAGGAGCAGTTCTCTGACGGGGTGGGATATACCTGGATAGATACACTTAAAGAGGTTACCGCGAAGGCGGTAAGTGATGAGATGATGGAGAATGCAAAATTCCGCTTCCCGATAAACACTCCGCAGAATAAGGAGGAGTATTATTACAGGGCTATTTTCTCAGAGCATTTTCCCTCTGACACAGCAGCATCGAGTGTGCCGTCAGTACCCTCTGTGGCATGCAGTACAGCCGAGGCGCTGGCATGGGATGAGTCGTTCCGCAACAAGAACGAGCCATCAGGACGATCAATAAAAAATGTTCACCAGAAATCATATTAATGAAAAGAGAGTGGCTGTCAGAGAAATGACAGCCATTTTTTTATACAGGGGAATAGCGATTCATATCACGCACCTTCAGAGCTGAGGAATCAGGTTTGGGTGTATTTCCCGGGCTTCGTTCGGGATAACTCATATCCGGCACCTACGGCGCCAATAAAGGTTTGCTTTCCATCCCGTACTTTGTAGATATACGCGATAGGGTTATAATCTGATGGTTGAAGGCCTCCTTATTTATTTTGACGGCATAGAGGTACCTCATATAACGCCCCTTCGGGGCTGACGGGTCGTTGTGGTGGCTCTCCTCCGGCTTCCGCCGGAGGTTAATCAAATTCAGCACCTCCGGTGCCGAAGGAGGATGTCATTTAACCCGTGACGTTCTAGATATCTGCGCTAAGGACATACGCGGATGGTTGATGGGAATTTTTAGAGATTCGAGTGGTACTTAATGTCCATTTATAGCTGATGACAACCCCCCAAAGCTTAATCGCAAAACAATTATCCCGGGACAGGCAAGCCACGACAGTGGCGCAATATGATTAACGCCGGGCGTCAGCCCGGTGAGGGTATCCCCCTTAATATTACAAGCGCCGGAGGTGCGAAATAACTGAATGATAAAGCAGCATAAAAAAATCCTTATATTTATTACCGGAAGTCGCATGCCATGCAGGAACTACGTTACAACACATCCACTACATTACAGCTTGCCGGGTATTATCCCTTTGGCATGAACATGAGTGGTCTCACCACGGGCGACAGCAAATATCGTTTTGGCGGCAAAGAGTACCAGGATGAGTCAGGACTCTTATGGTATGATTTTGGTGCCCGTAACTATGATGCACAGTTGGGTAGGTGGTTTAACATTGACCCTATGGCTGAGAAGTATAGCTCCTTTTCTCCATATAACTATTGTCTGAATAACCCAATCATTTTTATTGATCCTACCGGAATGAAAGTAGGACGGAGTGAAGTTGGCTATACTGTTTCAGGTGAAGATATTCAATGGGTATGGGATGCACTTATAAGAGGTGTATCGGTAGCCAGAATATGTGAAATATGTGAAATACTGGCTGAGGAATCTGGCGGAGGTGGTGATAGGAAGAAAGCTGAAAGAGGAAGCGATGTGCTTACCTTTTGGCCCTCATTCAGTGCGGCGTTAGAAGCAGAAGAAACTCCTGGGGAAAATATTGCTGCGTTTGAAAGACTGGGTAGAATTATTTATATTCATTGGATTGGCAATTTGATTGCTACTGGAATTCGCTCTGACGGCATTATTTTTTCACTTAACCCCACTATCGGATTTCTTCCCGGTTGTGTGGTCGCATCTCTTACAAAGGAAACCAATGAGAAATCCGGTGGAGGATATGCGTTTGGAGGGGAAGATGATCCCTCAGGACAAGGGGATGAAAAGTGGAAGACACTTGCAGTTGCAGTTCTGGATGATTTTACTGTTGCTATAGGACCAGTTGGGTTTTCATTTGAAATAGGAGGATTTAAATATAATGGGAAGGAGTACACAATTACTTCCTTTGGACATGCAATGGGATGGGATATCAGTGCTGGTTTTAACATAATAGTTATAAAAGGAGATCCCAATACATTTAATCCTAATGATCTGAGTGGTTATAGTGGGCAAAACAACTATTCATTTTGGATCTATTCTTGGGGGAAAGAAAAGCCTTTTATACCAGATGCTTGCGGACCTTTCTACCCCCAAACTTATATCTCTAAGGCCAAAGGTTTGTCGATAGGGTATTCATTTATTGGTGTATCAAGGGTTACAGGTTATATTTGGATAACAGAAACCCCCAAAGGTCCTACCCTTACAGAATTGTATGTGAGTAGGCCTGGCGGATATTGATAAAAACAAAAAATTTATGATAGCATTTATTTTGGGAATGGTTGCAATGGTTACAATCTTATATTCTATCTATGAAATGAAAGAGATTGTTAAATCTGATAAAAAGGAGAGTAATTTGAGACATTTAATTGCAGGACAGAAAGATATTAATATAATCTTTAAGTTTTTTAAAAAAATGGCTCAAAACGAAAACGGTGATCTAAAGAAACAATACCTGAAGATTTCATTTTTTTTTGTTACAGGAATAGTTCTGTTCCTTTGTATAATATTATTTGAACTTTTATTTGAGTAGATTCTGCTATCAGAAGAACATTATACAATTACACGTAACTAGATTATTCCGTTTATTGATGAAGCTGCAAATGGAGAGGGTAATAATTTACTAGAAGATTTAACTGATATAGCTGGTTGGGCAAGCACAATACGGACTGTAGAAGATGTCTACTGGAATTCATTATCTAAGGCTCAACACCAGAAATTAGCCTATAACATTCAAAAAGGGCTTAAAAAAGATAGTGTACGAATGTACACCAGCGAAATCCGGGGCTTTTCTACTTTTATAGAGCGGCAAAATTTTTTTTAAAGACGTATTTAATTTTTTTCTTGGTTAAGAAAGTCTCTATCATTTTAAAGACCATGCTTTTTTCTTTCTGGTCAAGTTCCTGAATAAGCTTTATTTGCTTAACAGTGGTTTTATCCTCAATGCTTACCTCTTTGGGAATATCTTCGTCTAAGTGTACCAGTTCGTCAAGGGTAATATTAAAAAGACAGCAATCGTATCTGGAGCTAAGCTCTTTCTGCCTTCCCAAAACATGGGTTATTTTAGACCGGACTAACATAGATTTTTGTTTGGGAAGGCAGTAGGGTCATTGCCTGGCAGACCGGATGCCTATTCTTATGCAGAGACAAAAATGCTGATTATACCTTCCGGCGTTGCATCAGGTATTTCTCTGTAAGAAGGTATTTTCTTCGACCGCCATTCGGGGTCGCAGGGCAGGATGGAGGATGCATTGTGTTACAGGGCTGCGATGCCTCCGGCATCGGGAATTGTGTGATGTTGTCGGTTATAAGAGGAGAGAATTATGTATCTGGCGTTTTGTGTGGTATATCTTATGTGACTCCTGCCAACGCCTGGAATTGGTATAATCCCTGTCTGGCCTTCGTAGATGTCCGTATTATTCTATAAAC
>QKCK01000211.1 GCA_003245695.1 Bacteroidota bacterium
GGTTTATCAACAATCAGCTTTCACTGTTAATTTAGACAGATCACACAACCAAACCATAGGAGCCAAATATTATATCTCCATATTAAGTAATTCATCATTCCGGCTTAGGGCTGTTGCCAAAGATGCTTTGTTATACAATTACCTTGACAACACTACCATTGCCGATGAGATTGAGTTTGATTTTGATACTATCTGCAAGTTTAATGAGACTATCAATAATAACTATTTCAGATTCTCAGTAACAGCGAACTCTCTTTTCTTCCCTAAAACCTATATTGACGACGATTACTATTTTGAGTTATATCATCCTGAACAACTGGCAAAAGCACTTCAGAAAAGCCTGAGTGTTGAGCCAATTTCATGGATTGCATCGATAATTGAGGTCAAATTCTCAAGCACCAATCTCCAGAAATCACTGAATTTTCTAAACAACTACGTAAATTCCTTCCTGGAGGACAATCTGGAAAAGAAAAACAAGATTGCCCGTAACACTATCAGTTTCATTGACTCCCAGATTGCAGGCATGTCTGACTCTCTTGTAAAGTCAGAATCAAATCTCCGTAATTTCAGATCCAGCAACCAGGTTATGGATCTTAGCTACCAGGGGCAGCAGATCTATTCCCAGATGGCTCAGATTGAAGTTGACAGAACTAATCTCGAGCTTCAGAGCAGGTACTATAACTATATTCTAAACTATTTCAAAACAAATCAGGATGTTTCCGGAGTCACTCCACCCACATCAGCAAATATTACAGATCCTATTCTCAATAAACTCATTTCGGATCTTTTTACTCTTAACGCTGAAAAGTCAGCTATAGCCGGCAAGAATGATAAAAACCTGTTTTCTGCACAGCTGGATACAAAAATCAATGCTCAGATAAAAGCAATTGTTGACAATGTAACAAACAACCTCAACACACTCAACCTGACGCTCAATGAGTTAAACTATAAAGCTGAAAGATTGTCGAGCGATATGACAAATCTCCCGAAAAAGGAGATGAATATGGTTAATATCCAGCGTGATTTTGACCGTAATAACTCCATATATACTTACCTGCTTCAGAAGAAGGCAGAGTCAGCAATTTCTCTCTCTTCTAATTATCCCGACTTTGAAGTAATTGAACCTGCCAGAGAGGTAACTTCAGAAATTATCAGGCCCAGGAAAATGTTCAACTTTGTCATTGCCCTTTTCCTGGCGCTTTTTCTTCCAACGCTGTTTATCTTTGTAAAAGACTTCTTAAGCGACAAGGTCGGAAGTGTTTATGATGTAGAGCAAATAGCTGAGAAACCAGCATTTGGAGTTATCTATGCCAACTCAAAGAAGCATGAAGCAGTAGTTGCGGAATCACCCGGGTCAGCCATTGCTGAGTCATTCAGAAACCTGCGAAGTTCACTCTTCTTAAAGCTTAAAGCCAATGGCCCTAAGGTAATACTTCTCACCTCATCCCAGCCCCAGGATGGCAAAAGCTTTATCTCTTTCAATCTCTCTGCCTCAATCGCATCTGTAGGCTTCAAAACTATAATCGTGGACTGCGATCTCAGAAGGCCAATCATGCATAACAAATTTAACCTTGAAAATGCCAACGGGCTTTCAAACTACATGATCAAAAAGGCCAAGGCAGATGACATTATAAATGAGACCTTTGTAGAGAACCTTAGTTTCATTTCCTCAGGCCCAATTCTAACCAATCCTTCTGAGCTTATCGAAGCAGGAGCCCTGGATGAACTCATAACTTATCTCAAGACTAAATACGATTATATTATTATTGATACCCCTCCTTTGGGATTAGTGTCTGACACAATACAGTTGATGAAATACGCATCACAGATAATTGTTGTTTCAAGGCTTAATGCAACCCGTAAGGATGTTCTCACCAATGCCCTTGCCATACTTGACACCAACAAAATTGACAACTTTGAAATGGTCGTTAATGGGCAGAATCTTGAGAAAGGTCCATATTCAGGATATAAAAGCTATTACCATAAAGACTAAATTAAAAGCCACTTTTATATAATAATTTACCAGTGAGACTGCTCCATGGATATGAAGACTAGCGACTTATTTATCAAACAGTTTATTTTAACCCTTTCGGATAGCTTTAATCTGCCATGGAACAAGGTCAGAATCAGAGACTACAATCTCTATTATCATCCTGAGCTGGAATATGAAAGTACAGTAACTGACAGATTCTCTCTATATCTCCTGGGTTTTCTCTTTGACTATGAGCATCCGGAGTACTCAAACAGTCAGATATTAAACCATATTTCACTGTCTGATGACTTCAATGCAATTTGCGAAGCTCTCTCAAAGTATTCCGGGCACTTCGTGTTAATATATTCATCAGAGAGTGATCTTCGTATCCTTAACGATGCTGTGGCTCAGCATGAGATCTATTATGACCTCTCTTTCTCTGCATTTGCCACACAGCCTAAACTGATAGGCACTGTTATACCGCTGACTCCGCATAGTGATAAAGAAGCTGAACAATTCTATAGTTCAGAACAGTTCCTGAAACATCGCATATTTGTTGGAGAGTCCTCACCATATGGAAACATAAAACACCTTATCCCTAACCATTACATTGACATACTTAAAAAGGAGATAATAAGATTCTTCCCCAATAAACCCCTCGACAGCATTTCTATGCAAGAATCATCACGGGAGGCAAGAAAAATGCTTAAAGGGTATCTTAAAGCCGCATCATTAAGAAAGAAAATCGGCGTTGGAGTTACAGGGGGTTATGACAGCCGGGTTCTGTTTCTCACCTGTCTCGATATTGACTGTAAATATTATGTTACGAAACTACCTGAAATGGATAACAAACACCATGATCTGGTAGTCCCCATCCAATTGGCTGAAAGGTTTGAAAAGGAATTAACGGTAATTGATGATTTGAAGGAACCGGATGAATCAGCTGACGAACTTCTGAATGCCAGTATTGATTTCCCAAGGCCAAATAAAAGACAGAGAGACCTGGCAGATCACATAATCATAAACGGAAATATAAGCGAGATAGCCCGTAATGACTACCTGTATTATAAAGAAATATCTCCGGAACAACTGGCAATATTAAATCGCACATCATCATCGAGCCATGCACGAGATGAATTCAGAAACTGGCTGGAGAAGGGATCAGAACAGATATACAAAAACGGGTATAATGTTCTTGATATGTTTTACTGGGAAGAGAGGATGTCACATTGGGTGGCCAAAGGCAAGACCGAGATGGGAGCATTGGGCGTTACCGTTTACTCTCCTTTCAGTTCCAGAATACTCCTTACCACTCTTTTGGCATCACCACGTAAATGCAGAGATTATTACATTAACAGACTCTATAAACAGATTATCAAGGACTTCGATCCCGAAGCTCTCAGAATACCAATTAACCCATACCTGAAAAACCGGATAAAAAAAATCCTGCGAAGAGCAGGAATTTTATATATCTACAAAGAAGTAAGTCTGAGAAGGAAAGTTAAGAAAACATTTGGCTATTACCCCACAAAGTTTTACAAGACTACCCTTTAAAAAGCCTATTATATTTTATTGTCCTTCATCTTTCAGCGGAAGAAGATTTATGCTGTACAGATCTCTTATAAGCATTCTGGTAAAAAGCTCTGCCCCTGTTTTATTCAAATGTCCGGAATTATAAAAGTAGTTTCTGTTGTAGGATATTGAATCATTTGAATAATCAAGTAACGGGACATCGTACTTCTGACTGAGGATACTGTAAATACTAAGTATATCTGCCCTGTTAGAGACGAACTTCTGACCCTCAATATATTCAGGTGTATAAACAAGAACCAATGGCAACTTTTTCTCTTTGCACTCAGCAATGAATTTCTCAAAGAGAACTATAATTGCAGAATCTGACTTTACCTCCAGAAGCCCCATCTTTTGTTTTGCACTCTTCAAATCATCGGTCCATTCCTGATCACGGGGCCTGTAACCTCTTACCCTGACAGGCGTGTTTAATCTCTCCGCAAAAACAAGTTTTAATACCTCTAGCATAGCCTCCTTCTTGCCAAAGTATCTTATCATCGGCAGATGATAATCAATATGCCGGAATCCATTGAATATGCCTCTCTCCATCTCCGTATTGTTCAACATATACGGCAAAAACTGATCAGGATTATAAAGGTCAGATATCTTTTCAAAACTTGTTACGTCAATAGTCTGAATGATAAGTCTGGGTAGCCTGTTATACTTCATCAGGAGAGTATGTCTGAAATACTCTGATCTCAGTGTGTGCCCGTTGACACCAAGATTATAAGCAGGCACATTCAGAGAATCATACAATATCTCAGGGCTGATATGTTTTAAAGCCCTTGACGATCCATAAATAACTATATCAGAATTAATCTCCCCGTTATACAAATCATTCCATACAGGATACTCACCGTCAGCAAAACTGTTAGATTTTTTTAGTATCCCTGATATTGTTTTATCGGAGATATAAGCGAGTAAGATGAAAGGAATAACAAATATCAGGACTCTAAATATAAACTTTCTCATAGCTAAAACTGAAAATAGATAAACTTCTGACCTAATCCGGCAAAGAAAAATATGACAATAACCAATATATAATAAACGCTCCACCGTACCGGTGATGAGAATCGCAGTGCAATATTCTGAATGGCGTACTGGCTCTCCCTGCCCAACCACTCGACATAAAGAAACAGCACAGTCAGGATAGTAATAACCAGACATATCTTCATATTGGGGAATTCTGGCAGTGAAAGAAGCGAGCCGGAAAGAAGAATCCCCAGATAGCTGAAGGCATCACCTATACTATCTGACCTGAAGAAGATCCATGATACAAGCACAATAACTAGTGTAAGGAGAGTCTCTGACAATACAAGAAATTTGTTGTTATTGTTTATTCCTCTTTTTTTCATGAATTTTTTTCGCGGGCTTTTCTGCCATTGGTAAATGATAAGAAAGAATCCATGCAGCATACCCCAGAAAATAAATGTATAGTTCGCCCCATGCCATAACCCTGTTAACAGCCATGTTACAGTACTTGCAACAATATAAATAAACAGATCAGCTTTTATTCCCAGGACTCGTTCAGATTTAATTTTATAGGATACTGAAAATGATATAGGAAGGAAAAGATAATCTCTGAACCATGTTGTTAAGGAGATGTGCCAACGTTTCCAGAACTCAGTAATATCACGGGCAAAATATGGAAACGCAAAATTCCTGACAATATCAAAACCCAATAGTTTACCGGTTCCAATAGCAATATTTGAGTATCCGGAGAAATCAGCATAAATCTGGACAGAATAAAATATAGCACCTGTTAAAAGAGTGCTACCGGAATAAAAAGTATAATTATTGAAGATGTCATCTGCAAATGATGAGAGGTTGTCAGCTATTACCACTTTCGTGAACAACCCCCATAATATCTGGCGTAATCCGTCAACGACTCTTGCATAATCAAACTCCCTTTTTGCTGATATCTGAGGGAAAAGACCGGAAGGTCTCTGGATAGGACCGGCAAGTATTATTGGGAAAAACTGCAGGGCCAGCAAAACCTCAGGCAGATTACGGTTTGCCTTTATAACTCCCTTATTCACATCAAACAAATAGCTTAATGCCAGGAAAACGTAAAAGCTTATACCAAGAGGTAAAACAAATGAAGTAGAGATTTTAGGAAGGCTATAGCCAAACAGAGAAACCAGGTCAATAAAACTATCGACAAAAAAGTCAAAATACTTAAACAGTGCCAGGACACCCAGATTGAGAACGATACCAGCCACCAGCCATATTTTCCTGATACTCTTTTCCTGTGCCTTGTCAAGCGCCAGTGCAACCAGATAATTGAATACTGAAAGAGAAACAAACAATAAAAGAAAACGCCAGTCCCACCATCCATAGAAAAACCAGGAGGCTGATAGCAATAGATAATTCTGCAATTTATGATTCGCTCTCAGGAGAAACCAATAGACAAAAAAAACTGAAATAAGAAATATTCCAAAAGTAAGGGAATTGTATAGCATTGTTTAAAAGAGTATTAAGATTCAGATTCGGTTTTTGGGGCAAAGGCTTAAAGAACAGTAAGTTTATCTGACAATCACCATTTTCTGTGAGGCCTTTGTTGTTTTTCCATTTATGAGCTGCACTACATAAACCCCGGTGTCAAGGCCAAGAGAATACGATTTTGAATCAACGCCATATTCCAGATTATCATTAAAGAGAACTCTTCCTGTCATATCCATGATTCTAAGGGCCTGAGGATCAAGAGACATCCCGGCCCGCGATACAGTGACATCACCATTACTGGGATTAGGATAAATGAGAAAGGATGCCTCTGCTGGAATTGTTGAAACATCAGAGGGATTTCCTTCATAAGCTCCGATACTTGGCTTTTTATTAAAGAATTTCCCATCGTAGTCCTTGTCAATATATACGCATGCTCCCGCCCCTATGGCAGGTGAGTTTTCAGCCAGATGGAGATCTTCAGGCTCATTTACAAAGAGCGGGTTTTTTAATCCCGGATCATGTATCTGCCATCCTCTGTCTTCGTCTACCTCTGACCACGACTTTTCTCCTTCAGCCCTGTAATAGATATAAGGATTCCCCTGAATAACTATAAGGCCATAACGGGGATCTTTCTGATAAAAGAGATTATAGTCAATGGCTATTTCCGAGACACTCTGTGTTGATTCTATGAAAATGCACCTGTTTGTAGTAACAAAATCGTAATTGCCTGTACCATAGAATATATTGTTTATAATGTCTACATCCTTGCAGCCATTTGAAATATCTATCTGATATACCTGACCCGGAGAAGGTATATTATGATTAAAATCGTAAAATGTATTGTTAAATACTCTGGTTTCCTGAACATTCAAGAGTTCCAGACAGTGATTGGTTGGATACTTGAAAATATTATTAACAACCTTAACGTCTGTAATGGAAGAGTTTTTCTCACCAGCCCTTACCGAGATAAAGGCACTCGGATCAATTTCTTCTTCATAAATATCTCTCTCAGCCGGATCATAGAAAAGATTGCCTGAGATAAGAACCTTACTAAACTTGTTGCCATACCTTGAGCCATCCATCGCTATCCCGACACCTGTCCCATGGTAGCCGTCATGACAGGTATTCCCTATAATATTTATATCAGAGAAAGAGAGGTTATCAGCATCATAGACATGGATAGATATTCCCCGTCTTCCTCCTTCAAATATTTCATTGTCTTTAATGGTCATATTGCTTCTGCATACACTGCAATTATATCCCAGTGTTTTGATTCTGCTACCCACATAACTCAGTCTGCAGTTAGAAAGAATAAAACCACAAAGTACTTTCTCCGGATCATCATCATTAACAGTACGTGACTTTGCAAACCTGAGATCCAGACCATTGATTTCAATATACTGGTTTGTCCCACCTATATTAATTACCTCATCACGTTGTGGAACTTCAACAGACTCATATAACTCAGAAGGATTATCCTGACAGAAAACAAATATGTGACTATCTATCCATGTCCAGTTATATTCTTTTGAGAGTGATGCGGTATCAGAAGCATGTATGCCCCATTCAACAAGCCCTGCACTATTTACAAAAAATATCTCAGCTGAGGTATATGAATATGCATATGGATTTGTAAGCTCTGTCGAAGACTTCCATATGTTCCTTCCCTGATACTCCCAATCATTCGCCTGATCTGACCCTAGTATAAGGGGCTTCTCACTACCTGTCCCATATGAACCAAAATAGATATATTTCAAGGAGCTTCCTGATGAGGGTATTTTAAGAGTCTCACGCCATGTATCTCCCCTTTTGAAGAGGACGGAGTCACCAGGGAGGAAGAACTTGCTGTTTACTTTTGCAATTGTTTTCCAAGCTGTTGCTTCTGTCTTACCATTTGCGCTGTCATTTCCAGTACTACTACTTACATAATAGATAGTCCCGGATACATTAGTACATTGAACAAAGACAAAAAGAAATATAAGAGCCCCGACTTTTAACATTAATTCCAGAATTTTCTGTTTCAAATTTATAAAAGAAAACTTTTCCATAATAACGTTACAGCAACATATTAAGTATATTAAATCTTTTATTATCAGCCAGATTCATCTGCCTTTTTAAATCCAGATCCCTATTATCAATCAAGTACTGTATCCTATTGCTGCCTGTTAGTATTGTCAGGCACTGGTGGCTCTTTAACTCTGAGGTCAATCAGGTATAATGCAATTGCATGTACAGAGAATATTCCATCACGGAATATCTCCTCATTTGTAAATGAGGCCAGAAAGAGATACAGGAAATAAAAGCTTAAATATACCATACTCCTTGGCAACCTGGTAAATATTGCCTTGAAGACCCACCATAACATTCCCAGGAGCGCAATTCCGCCGACAACAATATAGAATCCCAGAAGCCCTATATCAACCCATACAATATTAAAATTCAAATGGGCATTAGCCATATTGTAATCATATTTATATAAATTTCTTCCGGCAGCCTTACCTCCACCAATAACATAGTATGACATATTCCGTGGATAGACTTTATAGAAATACTCCATTTCAATATTCCTGACATAATCGTCTCCCTGCTTGACGTTCTCCTGAGTCTTTGTAATCATTTTCTCAATAGTATATGAGACTGCACGATACTGTGATAAGCCTGCGGCCACAATCATAAGGGCAAAAATAAGTGCAAAGTCACGGGGAGTCATCTTTATCAGTCTGACAACCATAATAAATGTAACAAGTATTGCTACACCAATGAGGGTTCTGAAACCACATTTAAACTGAACAAGAAGCAACAACAAAGCAATTCCTGCGTAAACTACCTTCCTGTTAATAAGATACCTGTTAAGTGCGAGGAAATAACCCAACATGAGAAATCCATGTCCCAGAATCTCAAACTGTCTTTCTCCTTTGGCAGTCT
>QKCK01000067.1 GCA_003245695.1 Bacteroidota bacterium
CGTCATCCGGAACTATCATACCAGGAACATTTTACTTCTGCCTTTATCGATGAATACCTTACAAATCTGGGCATTGAACATCAGGCTGGTATTGCAGGGACAGGCATTGTTGGCGTGATAAAAGGCACCATCCCTGGGCGGGAGTATACTATCGGACTCAGGGCTGACATGGATGCATTACCCATTACAGAAGACAATGACCATGACTATGTCAGTCTGACACCTGGCATAATGCATGCCTGTGGACATGATGCACATGTTGCCATGCTTCTTGGTGCCGCAGCGATACTCACCAGATTGCGTGACAGATTCTGTGGCACAATTCTTCTTGTCTTTCAGCCTGGGGAAGAGAAAGCACCAGGAGGGGCACGTCTGATGATAGAGTCAGGTATTTTTGATCAGTACAGACCCCGGATATTCATTGCTCAACATGTTCTTCCAGAACTTAATACAGGAGTAATTGGCTACCACAGCGGGCCGTATATGGCATCATGCGATGAAATATACATAACGGTAAAGGGCAAGGGAGGCCATGCCGCACAGCCATCGCTATATACTGATCAGATTTACATAGCCTCTGAACTGGTGGTGGAGTTAAAAGACGCCATTGCACAGATGGCCGTTGACAAGGCACCCACTGTATTTGCAATAGGCAATATCATTGGCAAAGGTGCCACAAACATTATTCCTGAAAAGGTTGAGATAGCTGGCACATTCCGCACATTTGATGAAACATGGAGATTTCAGGCCAAAGAGGTTCTGAGAGATATAGCTTCAGGAATGGCACGTCAAAAGGATGTGGCTATTGAAATGAATATTGTAGAAGGCTATCCTGTACTCATCAACGACGAACAGCTGACTGACAGGGCTATGACTCTTAGCAAATCACTGTTGGGTGACCAGCGTATATGTGAGGTACCTACCAGGATGGGGTCAGAGGACTTTTCATTCTTCAGTGAGAGGTATCCTTCAGTACTCTACAGGCTAGGCATTACTGCCAGCGGAGCAGATGAACAGCGGCTCCACACACCACTATTTGACATAGACGAGAAAGCAATGATGACAGGAGTGGCAAACCTTGTCTGGCTGGCAGTTAATACACTGCCCTATCAGGGCACATAGAGCAAAAAATTGCACATTTTCATTGCATCTTTAGAAAATAACAAATATTTTTGCCCGTATAATTATAAAAAAAAACGTAATGGCTTACAAAATTTCAGACGACTGCACAGCTTGCGGAACCTGTATTGATGAATGTCCGGTTGAAGCAATATCAGAAGGTGACATCTATAGAATAGATCCGGAAGTATGCACCGAGTGTGGAGCATGCGCTGACGTATGCCCGGTTGAAGCAATTCATCCAGCTTAACAAACCGCATTCTGTTAAAGGAAACCGGAAGCTGTCTCTCAAGACAGCTTCTTTTTTTATGGATGGTATCGTGCCCCGGAGAGTATCTCCTGAAAATCCGTAACAGTCATCAGTTTTTCCAGAGTAACATCAGGATTATTCTTCATATAAGCCTCTATTATGCGAAACCCGGTCCAAACAACTGCCCTGCCAGGTGACTCCTCTGCAAAATAACTGGTAAAAGGAGCCTCGCCAGTCATCTTTCGGATAATAAAGCTATCTGTTGAAAACAACATATCATTTCCTACCAGATACTCCCAGATACGCTTCTCATTGTCAATACAGAATCGCATCTGTGACTGGGTAAACCCAAACAATATAGTATCGGATGCCTCAGGGACCATACAGCGGGTAAAGTACTCCAGCTTTGCCTCATGCATCATAACAGTGAGCAGATTATGGCTCCCGTATCCCATATCATCAATATTCCATTCTGTTGATGCCCAACCATACATACAATCGGTCACAACATACTCCGGAGCCATTTTTCGCGACTGATATGAATATATTCCGAGTGAAGGATAGTATTTTGATGATGCTCCCAGGTATCTGTCAAGGCTTATCATCAAGAGTGAGTCGTCAACTATAAGACTGTTATTGAAAGAAGAGATACATGCCACAACCCTTGGCACCTGATGACCCGGGAAATAATAGAGATAGTGCCGGAATGCATCTTCCAGACCCGACCTTAACGGCTCCAGCGATGGCCATACCCTCTTCACACTATCCCAGATAGCTGCATTACCCAGGTCTGTCGCATAGGTCACAAAATCCTTCTTCCATTCTGCCGAGGAGATGCTGACAAGACCAAGAGCCCGGCAGTAGGTATCCATTATGCCCCCGTATGAACTCCTGAGACTATCCGCCTTATCCGCCATAGCCGGAGGAGGAGTGTCAAAGATATCGCTTCCAAGATCCATGACAGACAGATGCATATCAATCTTACCCGTATCAACCAGATAATGATTTCGCCGGCAACCAGGCAAAAGAGTTACCAATAACCCTGCGAAGAATAATAAATTACAAA
Source organism: Bacteroidota bacterium (assembly GCA_003245695.1). GTDB lineage: Bacteria > Bacteroidota > Bacteroidia > Bacteroidales > VadinHA17 > SR-FBR-E99. The sequence continues at coordinate 2,436 of QKCK01000067.1, forward strand.
GTCGGAAATGCATAATACCGGTTTAATTGTTTTATGCACAAAATAAGGACATTTATTTATAATTTTGCGCTACAAAGAAATGAGATGATGAAAAGAAATGTAAAAACTGCTTTTACCAGGATATTCTTTTTTCTCCTGCTTGTCGCAGTGCCGTATAAAGGAGTATCCCAGGATATAAGAATGGGGTTATTCTTAGATCCACTGATAACATGGATGAATACAAACACCATTGTTAATTCTAATGAGGGACTCAGACCCGGCCTGAGCTTTGGATTCACAGCTACAAAATACTTTGCACCTAACTATGCAATATCTACCGGAATAAACTACATCAATGCGGGGGGACGGATGAGCTCTAAAAACGAATTCACAATGTTGTCATCCAACCTTCAGACTGTGGTATCACCTGGCGATGAGGTAATATATAAGCTAAAATACCTCTCATTCCCTATTGGATTAAAGCTTCAGACCAATCAGATAGGCTACCTCTCATATTTTGCAGACTTCGGCCTTGACACAAGAATCATGATATCGTCAAAGTATTCAATCCCGGCGGCCGACATAGAGAATGAGTCAGGCTCAAAGGAAGTCAACCCCCTTAACCTGGGATGGCACATCACACTGGGACTTGAATACTCCCTTGGTGGCACTACATCACTGACAACAGGAATAGGCTTTGACGATAACTTTTTTGACATCACCAAAGATCATGAAGATTCAGGTCAGGTAGTGGATAGGTCGACATTAAAGATACTCAGGATAAGATTCGGAGTGATTTTTTGAAATTAACGACAATGAAGGTAGCCCTTGCGCAATTGAACTATATCCCTGGCAACATCAGATACAACACAGGGAAAATAATTACAGCCATTGAAGAAGCCCATAACTATGGCGCCGACCTTGTGATCTTTTCAGAGCTTGCAATAATCGGATATCCGGCACTTGACATCCTGAATATGCAGGAGATAATTACAGAGTGTATGTCTGCTGTCAAAGAGATAGCCACCTGCACAAATGAGATTGCCGTTATTGTAGGAGGACCGTCACACAACACCGGTGTTTATGGCAAGAGCCTGCACAACACCGCATTCTTTATCCACGAAGGCAGGATAAAAGCGATGGTAAATAAGACCTTGCTCCCTACCTACGATGTATTCGATGAAAACAGATATTTTGAACCTGGCGACACCTTTTTCCCTGTCGATTTTAAGGGCAAAAAGATAGCATTGACAGTCTGTGAAGATATCTGGGAAGAGCAACCCTGTGGGGACAAGGGGAATGTAAGGTTATACGGAGTAACACCTCTTGATGAGTTAATGAGACACAATCCGGATTTCATTGTCAACATTGCAGCCAATCCCTTCTCACACAGCCGTATAAAAATAAGAGAGTCTATCTTCAGGGAGAATGCCAGGAAATACCACTTACCTCTGATATCTGTCAACCAGGTTGGTGGATACACCGATCTTCTGTTTGACGGATCATCAACCGTCATAGACGCAAACGGCAACGTAACTGAAAAACTGCCGGCCTTTGAAGAGGCCCTGAGAGTCATAGAGATTCCGTCCATGGCATCCGGGACACCGGAAGAGAATAGCACAGATGTTTTTCCCACTATTCATAAAGCACTGGTCACAGGGATACGAGACTATTTTAACAAAAGTGGTATAAAGAAAGCCGTTGTTGGCCTCTCCGGAGGAATAGACTCGGCTGTGGTGCTTGCACTTGCATCAGAAGCGCTAGGGAATGACAATACTCTTGCGGTGCTTATGCCTTCATGCTATTCATCATCACACTCTGTTACTGACGCTGTTGAGATGACAAGGAGAAATAACATCCCCCACCATATTGTAGAGATAGAAAAAGCACGTCTTGCCTTTGATGGCATGCTTTCACCATTCTTCAGGGAGAGAGAGTCAGATATTACTGAAGAGAATATACAGGCAAGGATCAGGGCAGTGATACTGATGGCATTCTCTAATAAGTTTGGACATATGGTCCTGAACACCTCAAACAAAAGTGAGGCAGCCGTGGGCTATGGAACCCTGTATGGTGATATGTGCGGAGGATTATCTGTTATTGGTGATCTTTACAAGACCGAGGTTTATAAACTTGCCGCAGAGATCAATAGCACCAGAGAGATAATACCGGTAAACATAATAAACAAGCCTCCTTCTGCAGAGCTGAAGCCTGATCAGTTTGACACTGACTCACTTCCACCATATGAGATTCTCGATTCAATACTTTACAGACATATAGAGCTGGAGCGTTCAGCAGAAAAGATAATCGCAGAGGGATTTGACTCTGACGTTGTAAATAAAGTAATCAGACTGGTCAGAAACAATGAGTATAAAAGACGGCAGTCTCCTCCACCTCTAAGGGTATCATCCCGGGCTTTCGGATCAGGAAGACGAATCCCTATTGTCTCAAAATATTAAACTCTTTGGCAATTTCATCAGGGTTGTTATTTTAGTTTTAAGATTTCATTTTTTGTGAAAAACATATTTACTTTTTTTAAGTCCATCTAATCATCAAGATGTTAAATTTGCAGCTATATGTTCATAAAGTCGGAAAGAGTAAAGAGCCTCAGTCAGGATATCAGATTTGAGGTTGTATTTTAGATAACAGCAGAATGCAGGCATTATGATTTACAGGAATTCTTATATTGAGATATGTCTTGAAGGGCCTTTTTCATTGCTTCGTGAACTACCTGAAAAAGAGAAGGAGGTCTTGGTATTGAACCACTCTCTTGCCCACTTCCGTAAGAATGAAACTATATTTCATGAGGGAGATAAAGCTACCGGTGTATATTGTCTTGCATCAGGAAAGGTAAAAGTAACAATGGAGGGTGTTGGCGGACGTGACCAGATAATAAGGATGATAAAACCACAGGGCCTCTTCGGCTATAATGCAATGCTTACGGGAGAGATTTATAATGCTACTGCTGTAGCCCTTGAAGAATCGGCAATATGCGTTTTTGAGAAGACCAATTTCATCAAACTGCTTAAAAGGAATCCGGAGCTGAGCCTGAAGATGATGAAAATGATGGCTTCAAACACAACCTTCTCAAATGAAAGAACTGTTTCTCTTACCCAGAAACATATCCGAGGACGTCTTGCTGAATCGCTCCTGGTACTGCGTGACACCTTTGGCTTCGAGAATGATGGCAAAACAATTAAAGCATACGTCTCAAGAGAAGACCTGGCAAGTCTTTCGAACATGACAACTTCTAATGCTATACGTACCCTCTCAATGTTCGCTGATGAAGACATTATTGCCCTTGAGGGAAAGAAGATAAAGATACTTAACGCCCTGAAACTTGAAAGAATAAGCAAACTGGGTTAATTCACTCATTGAAATAAACTCTTTTGACGCGCGGTGGGATAGAGGTGAGAATCTCATAGGGTATTGTACCACACCATTCAGCCATTTCCTCAATAGAGATATTCTCTCCGAATATCTCAACTTCATCACCTGGTTTCACTCTTAACCCTGTTACATCTGTCATGCACATGTCCATACAGATATTTCCTATTATTGCTGTCCTGTGTCCTGAGATATAAAAAGCGCCCCGGCCATTACCCAACAATCTTCGCATACCATCAGCATAGCCTACTGGTATTATTGCTATCTCCCTTTCATTATAAGATACATCCATACAACCATAACCCACAGGCTCTCCTGCCTGAATGGTCTTTACCTGCGATACCATCGTGATAAAACGCCCTGTGTGTATCATATTAAGATCAGGGTATTTTCCGATACCATATAAACCTATCCCCGGGCGCACCATATCAAACTGGTATTGAGGAAAACGGGCTATACCTGAAGAGTTAAGTATATGTAATCCGAAGTCATAGCCAAGAGCTTCTCTCAGTACTGAAGCGGCATATTTTAAACGCTTCACCTGTTCATGCGTAAATGAGTCAAGCGCCGCATCCTCACTGCCGGCAAGATGCGAAAAAATATAAGCTACCCTGATATGCTCCTCCCCTGTCAGCTTTTCTTTCAGACCGATGAGATCCTCAGAACTAAAACCCAGCCTGTGCATACCGGTATCAATTTTTATATGAACCGGATACCTGACAGCACCATTGTGTATTGCCGCCCTGACAAACGCATTATATGATTCAACAGAGTAAATCTCAGGTTCCAGGTTATACCTTATCATCATGTCCATGACTGATGAATCAGGATTCATTACCATTATCGGAGTGGTAATCCCCGAATCACGAAGGGCAACACCCTCATCAGCATATGCAACAGCAAAATAATTCACTCCGTGATATTCCAGCAGTGATGCTATCTCTGCTGATCCGGCACCATAGGCAAATGCTTTCACCATAGCCATGATACCTGTACCAGGTGAAAGCTTTTTTCTGAACTCATTAAGATTATGAACAACAGATCCCAGATTAATCTCAAAGCGTGTCTGGTGCAACTGTTGTTCCAGCAACATCCCTATCCGTTCAAACCCAAATACTCGTGCTCCCTTTAAAAGTATCGTCTCATTACCAAATGTTGTTGACCTGAAGCTACTTATAAATTCTTCAGTAGATGAATAAAAGCATGACCCCTCATTAAAAAGTGCTCTTTGCCGCATTAATGCCTCTCCCACACCAATAAAGCGATCAATACCAGCCGCCTGTATGCGTGTGGCGACGGATGAATAGAGAACTTTCTCATCTCCCCCAATCTGTCTGAAGTCAGATAATATCAGTGTGGTATTCCCATGTGAGTGACTCTGAAGAAAATCGATTGCCATATTCAGTGAACCAGGGTCAGAGTTGTAATAGTCTTCGATCAGTACCGAATGATTTATGCCAGCTTTAACCTCCATCCGCATTGCTACCGCAGGTAATGTCTCCAGAGCTTTCATCACAAGTTCAGGATCCATACCACAGCTGATAGCTGCTGCAGTGGCAGAGATGCAATTCTCAAGTGATGCTTTATCTGCAAATGGTATTAATGATTTATAAAGTTGTCCCTGGTACAGAAAGGAGACAACGGTGGAAGAATCATTCCTTACGCATGCTTCAGCAAACAGATCAGCGGCATTGTTGGTCAATGACCATGAAAACGTTTGAATATTGCAGTGATCTCTTTCTATTTCACTTCTTACTATATCATGATCGAGACAGAATACAGCCAAACGAGCATCATCAGCCAGTGTTAGTTTTTCATATGTCTTCATCCGCTTGTCAGCGAAGTTCTCATCATGTGCTTCACCAATATTGGTTATAACAACCACGTCAGGACGTATTATGCCTGCGAGCTTCTGCATCTCACCCGGCCGTGATATTCCTGCTTCAATAACAGCAAAGTCATAACTGTCATCAACATTCCATATTGACAGAGGCACCCCTGTCTGCGAGTTAAAACTCTTAGGGCTACGCACCACTCTCTTAACACTGCCAAGTATATCAGCCAGCCATTCCTTAACTATAGTTTTGCCGGCGCTGCCGGTCACAGCTATCATCTGGCCGTGAAAAGCGCTTCTCCTGAATGATGAAATATTCTGTAATGCTGTCAGTGTGTCAGGGACAATAATAAAAGCTGCATCATGAAAGTCCGGGATATCATCCGGTTCATCCTCCACCAGAAAAAGTCTGACACCCTTCTTATACATTTGCCTTATAAACCGGTGTCCATCATGATTTGCTCCCCTGAGAGCAATAAAGAGCGAACCCGCACCTATACCTGATGCCCTGCTGTCAGTTACAAGACTATCTATCTCAGCAGTGCTGTCACCTTTAAGCATACCACCTGTTACAGTGGCTATCTGATATCCATTCATTTGGCATCGTTTCTACCAACAGCATTCAGATAACAGAGTCGGCAAAGAGGTTCGTAGATATCCTTTTCCCCCAATACAACCACCTTATCATCCTTTGTCTTACGATGGGAATAATGAGCCAGGTTACCGCATTTCATACATATAGCATGTACCTTGGTAACATACTCAGCCACTGCCATCAGAGCCGGCATCGGACCAAACGGTTTCCCTGTGAAATCCATATCCAGACCAGCAACAATAACCCTGGCACCACCATCGGCGAGTTTGGTGCAAACCTCAACCAGTGAATCATCAAAAAACTGAGCCTCATCAATACCTATTACCTCCACCCCTGTTGCAAGGAGGAGAATTGAGTTGGCACTCTCAACAGGGGTTGACATTATTGACTTCTCGTCATGACTCACAACCCTTGTCTCTGAATATCGAACATCAATTGAGGGTTTGAAAATCTCAACCCTCAGGTTTGCAAAATTCGCTCTCCGAAGCCGCCTGATAAGCTCCTCAGTCTTGCCCGAAAACATCGAACCTGCAATAACCTCTATTGAACCACGCTTACCCGCGTTATCTACTGAGCTCTCAAGAAATTCCATATTGCAACAGGAATAGTACCT
>QKCK01000216.1 GCA_003245695.1 Bacteroidota bacterium
CCCATCAATGGAGGTATAGCAGCTCCACCAACAATAGCCATCATCATCAGACCTGATATCTCATTTCCTTTGTCAGGATATTTCCTTATTGTAAGAGAGAAGACCAAAGGGAAAATATTAGCCACACCAAAACCGATAATGCATACCAGGGCCCAAGCCGCAATCTTTGAAGGTATTATAAGAATAGCAGCTATGGCTAATATAGATAAGACAGCACTATAAAGAAACCCTTTTGTTGATTTCAGTTTTATCAGAATGATCGAACCTAGAAATGTGCCGGCCATACGTCCGAAGAAATATACACTTCTGCCCTTCTCGGCAGAATCGGCATCAATGTTGAAATTTGTAGTCAGAAATATCCCTGAAAAAGTATTGAATCCGACATCTATACCTACAACAAGGAAGATTGAGAGCACCATCATCAGTATGTAAGAGTTGCCTAGTAATGCCAGTGAAGAGCCTATTGATGCTTTCTTTTCAGTGGTCAGGCTCTCTTCTACCTTTACACTTCCAAGCCATAATACACTCAGAATTGATACTATAGCAAATACCAGAAGTAGTATCCGCCAGTCGCCCATACTGCTGGCAAAGAAGCCAGCCAGAGGAGCTGCTATCATAGATCCTATTGCTTTGACAAACTGTGAGAAGCTTAGGAAACTGGAAGTTTTTGATCCGGGAACAACATCTACGAGTAATGGATTTGCAGATACCTGGACAATAGTATTACCTATTCCAAGGAGAGCAAACCCTGTCAACACCATTGGAAAATTATAGAAAATAAAAGGCACCAGAAGTCCTATTCCGGTAATGCTCATCCCAATATTAAGCATTTTCTTTTTGCCTATACGAGACTGAATAATGCCAACTGGCACTGAAAGAAGGAGGAACCAGAGAAAAGCTGCTGATGGAATAAGCTGGGCCATGGTGTTGGTGAGCTGCATATCTGTTCTTACCCTGTCTACACCAATGCCAACCATATCAACAAAGCTCATAACGAAGAAAGAGAGTAATACTGGTACTATTAATCTCATTTCAATTTTTTTCTCATTCATGTTTCTACTAATTAGGTGTTTATATTTACATTAAAGGCAATGCATGTTGTACTGCTTTCCAGAATGATTCATCAAGCAGGTAGGCGCTACCAAGAAGGGCAGCATCCTCTTTTAACTCTGACAAACTTATTTTGATTGAGCAATCAGACTCACTGAGTTTCTTTTCAAATGCGGGGCCAAACAGGTCATATGCATGGGAGATATTACCTCCTATAACCAGTACTTCAGCCTCAAACCGCTTAAACCATGGAGAGAGGAACGTACCCAGGTTATCTCCAAACTCATCAAATACGGCTTTTGCCTCCGGGGTGCTCTTTGCTGCATCAGCAACATCTTTAGCCCCGGTAACATTATTACCTGTCAACTCATTATAGCGTGAGACCAGCCACCTTGTTGAGAAATACTCATCAGCAATGCCATTCTCAAACGGCAGATGATATACACACCCCATTTTTGGCACCTGTGGTCCGTCAACGACCGGAATCCTCTCATCGATAAAAGCAGAGCCAAAGCCTGTCCCCAGGGTTATAGCCACACTCCGTTTATAATCCTTCGCTTTTCCTGCCCATGCTTCACCTACAGCAAATGAGCTGGCATCATTCATGAATCTCACCTGGCAATCACATGGGATACCCAACCTGCTGCTGATTGCTTTTCCAACATTAACTCCGTAAAGATTCTCGTATTTGGATACGCCTCTTATAAGAGATATTCCTTTTACATAATCAAATGGGCCAGGCATTGCAAAGCCTATACCCCGGACATTAAACAACTGTACCTTTGCCAGCACTTTCCTTAGTGTCTCAGCCCATATGGCCAGTATCTCATCGGCCTGGGCGGTATTATCGACAGGTGCGGTTGACAGTGTTCCCGGGATAATGGTTTTGGTATTCATATCCACAGCTGCAGATGTAATGTGACTGCCACCAATATCCACTCCTAATGCAATGTGTTGAAGGTTATAATCCATGCTCCTTAAGTTTTTTATATTGTTTAAAAATCAGCAATGAAAGTATTTAAAATTAAAAATTCTACAAACAAAATGACGATATAAAATTTTGCATTACCATTGAATCACTGTCATTTTTCCTTTTCATGCTCTCATTTTACCGGAGCAAAAGTGTCAAAAAAATAGCACAGAAGAGATATTTAGCCTAATTTCGTTTCACGAATGAAAAACAAAAATCTTAAAAGATCATGCCAAAAGTAACAAAAGAAGATGCGCTGTCATATCACAGCGGAGGGAGAAAAGGTAAGGTAGAGGTCATTCCTACTAAACCATATAGTACACAGTTTGATCTCAGCCTGGCTTACACCCCCGGAGTTGCCCATCCCTGCCTTGAAATAGAGAAGAACAAGGATGATGCATATTTATATACAGCCAAAGGAAATCTTGTTGCTGTCATTTCCAACGGTACTGCAGTACTTGGACTTGGTGATATCGGCACCCTGGCAGGAAAACCGGTAATGGAAGGCAAAGGACTGTTGTTCAAGGTCTTTGCTGATGTTGACGTCTTTGATATTGAGGTAGACGAAAAAGATCCGGAAAAACTCATAGAATGCATCAGACAGATAGCTCCCACCTTCGGTGGCATAAACCTTGAAGATATAAAAGCCCCTGAATGTTTTGAAGTTGAGACACGGCTGAAAGAGATGCTTGACATCCCAGTATTCCATGATGATCAGCATGGCACAGCTATTATCTCAGCAGCGGGAATGATTAATGCCCTTGAGATAACAGGAAAGAAACCTTCGGAAATTAAGGTTGTCGTCTGCGGCGCAGGTGCCAGTGCCAGCTCGTGTACCAGACTTTATATGGCCCTGGGTGTAAAACGTGAGAATATTGTTATGGTCGACAGCAAAGGTGTTATTAACAGCAAAAGGAGAGACCTCAACAAATACAAGGCTCAGTTTGTAACTGACAGGGATATTGACACTCTTGAAGAGGCAGTTAAAGGCGCTGATCTCTTTCTGGGTCTCTCTGTCGCAAACATGTTAACCAAGGATATGCTTGCCACTATGGCGCCAAATCCTATTGTTTTTGCCATGGCTAACCCAAACCCTGAGATATCATATGAAGACGCCATGTCAACAAGAGATGACCTCATCTTTGCCACCGGCAGATCAGATTATCCGAACCAGATTAATAATGTGCTGGGGTTTCCGTTTATATTCAGAGGTGCGCTTGATGTAAGGGCCACCACCATAAACGAGGAGATGAAGCTTGCTGCAACAAAGGCTCTTGCAGGTCTGGCAAAGGAGCCTGTACCTGACTCAGTACTCAGAGCCTATGATGTTGATGAATTAAAATTCGGACGTGAATATATTATCCCTAAGCCTCTTGACCCCAGACTCATATCCAGGGTAGCATCAGCAGTAGCTAAGGCGGCAATAGATACCGGAGTGGCAAAACTGCAGATAACTGACTGGGAAGATTATAAAATATCACTTGACAAAAGAACATCAGAACATATAAGAAAGATAGCTGATGTAACGGGTCTCTGAATGTACCCACATAAAAGAAATTATACAGAATCAATAAACAAAACGGGAGGGAAAACACCATTTCCTCCCGTTTTGTTTCAAGCTAGCTATCCTACTTTTCTGCTTTACCTCTGATTTACCTCTGATCTCTTTTTCTTTCTCTTTTTATCCCAATAGAACTTTATTCCTTCTCTGAGAGACATAGTTGCCATATGATAGCATTCAGTCTGACTTCTCTGAAGCTCTAACAGAAATACTGCCCCTGTGTCCCTGATAGCTTATCGTAATTCATATATTTTTTTTTCAGGCTAAAGCGTTTTTATTCTTATGTTTCTAAATCTCACAACGGAGCCATGCCCAAGATAGCCGATATGTCCTTTGGCATTCTTAAGTCCGGGATGATCCTTATGATCCATAGTTCCATTATCACGTGGTTCAGCGATGTCCCCATCTACAATAACTGTGTTGTTTAATATAACTTTCACATGAGTTCCCTGAACAATGACCTCTTCATAGTTCCATTCACCGACGGGGTTCTGGTATTCTCTGAGAGCCGGTATCACACCATAAACTGAGCCATGGTATTGATATGGTTTCAGGTTTGCATAGATAGGATCGGTATTATCAAGTATTTGAAGTTCCATTCCCATATATGCTGCATCACCCTCAAGAGGAGCTCTTATACCAAGTCCGTTATTAGCACCAGGAGTAAGCAGGAATTCAAACCTGTAAATAAAATCGGCATATTCACCTTCAGTATACAGGTTACCACCAAACTCATTACCAGTAGTAACGAGAATGCAGCCATCCTTAACTGTATAAGATATTGTATCTCCAACCCAACCCTTTAGATTACGCCCATTAAAGAGTGATACAAATCCATCTCTTTTCTCTTCCTCTGTGAGGTTGAAATCTGATGGGCTAATTTCCCTTATATAAATATCCCGGAACTGGATATCAGTGCCATGAGCCTGCAGCTCAATTGGTCCACTTTCAAAAACAGGTTTGGTGTTATCCCAATAATTCTCGAGTACGGTATTATCTGTCACCAGCTCGCCATTAAGCCATATTTTTGCCTTATCACTGCAAAAAATTATATGGAATGTATTCCATTCCCCAGTCTTGTTATCAGCAACCCTGAGAGGTGTTGATCTGTTTACCCTGTTATTATACAATCCTCCTGAGCCAACCTGTGCACCTACCTCGGTACGCGCTGTATCCCAAATCTGCACCTGGGGTGTTCCTCTCAGATATATACCACTATCACCATCTTTTGATATTTTCCAGTCAATAAACATCTCAAAGTCTTTGTACTCCTTCACAGTACAAAGATTATCTCCGGCACCGTTAAAAACAATTGTCCCATCCTTAACAGACCATGCAGTCATCATCCTTTCGTCGGCTTTCTTCTGAAGATTATTCAGTTGCTTTACTGACATCTTTGATCTTGAGACAGGATTTTCTACAGATCCCTGCCACCCATTGAGATTTACTCCATTAAAAACCGACACAAAACCCTGATCCTGGGGCATAGATGCCAGGTATTTTCTGATTCTCTCCTTATTATAATCACTTTCAAATCCGGAAAGAAACTCTATTGATCTCTCCAGTCCTCTTCTTATAATATCACCATAGAGGCCGTTTTTCTCTCCGTTATATGGCAGCGCGATATTTTCAAGAGACTCTGCTGCGCGCACAGCGACAATACTATCTTTATCGTCAAGGTATTTTAATACAAAGAAGAATGCAGGATATGAGTGTAATGCTCCTGCTTTGGTCACCATATCAGCTCTGGAACCAATATTCAGGGCATAAGGTGCTATTTTCCTGTAAAGCAATAACCTGTTATCGTCAGTCACCGGAGCGGATTGTATCAGTCGTATATAGGCATCAAATGCTGTTTTTCCAAATGTCGTATCACCAGATGAGCATATCTTATACAATGCGTCAGATGCTGAATAGTCTTTCCATCCGGTGAGGGTTGCGAAACAGATGTTACGTAAAGCAGCATTACCGTTTTCAAACTCATTTAATACAAATCTGAGTGCCGTATCACCACCTGTTAAAGCCAGAACTGGTATCAGTTTTTCCTTTGAGGCTCCATTTTTTAGAGAGGCCAGTATCTCATCTGATCTTTGTTCTACAATACCAATACTATTTGAAGCAATTGCCAGAGCTTCCTGTAATGCTTTTTCTTCATAAGGGTCAACAGAACTTAAAATCATACTGATTAGTGTTTTCTGATCTTTCTCAGATGCCAGACTCTTAAAGGCATTAATTGCTGCTGTTTTTATGGCCATATTATCGGATGAAGCATAAGGAAGAACTGCTTCGAAATAAAACTTGTTGCCAGACCATGAGATAAGTCTGATAAGTGTCTCTGTAGCCGCCCCATGTGATTGTTTTAGTTGTACCGCAACTTTATCTATGCTTTTTGAATCAAGTATAGTCATCAGTGCTATGGCAGCAACGTTAAGACCCTCATAATTGTCGCACCTCAGCATCCATGAGAGAATAGAATCGACAGCATGGGCTTTCTGCAGTTTAGCGAGTGCTGTTACAGCCTCATTGCTTATAGCGCTGTTATCATCTGACAATGCCCTGTAAAGAAGTGGAACTGCCGATACATCGTCACGCATGCCCAGCATATATATTATATCCGGTTTAGCCTGTTCTGATGCTTTTGCATATTTCTCAATCCACTTTTTTGTTGCCTCCTGTCCCTCAATAGTAAGTGCAAGCGATACTACACCTCCACGTATTTCTTTGTCAGAATCATCAATGGCCTTGAGAAGCATTGGAAGAGCAGACTCGCTTTTTACCTCTGTTATGACATCCAATGCCAGGAGCCTGTAATTATTAGTCTCAGGCGATTTACAGTTTGAGATAATTGTTTTTGCTATTCTCTCCATCTTCCTAATATCACCTTTATTCCCTATTGTTCTGGCATAAAGCAACAATGAAGCAACAGAGCATGTTGGTTCCCAGTGGTATGATGCTCTTTTTGCGGCGGCTTCAAGGACAGGGAAGGCCTCATCTGTTCCTCCCATTGCCAAAGCAACCAATGTTGCCTTCTTCAAATCATCACCGCCCTTTTCATAGCAATTGATAAACAAATCTGTTTCATTGACAAACCCCATAGCAACAAGAGCATTAACTGCCTGCACTGTGCAAGAATTAGGTTCAGCATCAAGTAATGACGCTATCACAGCAGCTGCTTTCTCAGAACCGACAGACTCAAGAGCAGATATAACTGCTGAACGCATCATACTGTCATCAATAATCGATGCCAATGCCTCCACAGTATTATCACCTCCGATGAGAGAGAGCTGATCTAAGAAAAAGCTTTTTACGTTAAAATCAGCAGATTGCATCGCAAACTTTATGCATATTTTCTCCCAGAATATACGTTCTGATGATGGTTTCTTTGACAGGAAGAGGGTCAATCCGGAGACAGCATTTCTGGCGCGGGTATCATCCCCGGTACCTGGAGTAATAATCTGGCTACAGATCATATCAAGTCCTGATTCATCAAGAGATAACATATCAGCCATAAGATTATTAAAAGCCTCTTCGTTTATTGCCGGTGTTCTGGCCAGAAGGTCTGCCACCATTGTTTCTGTTGTTCTTTTACTATACTGCGCAAGGCAGTTACTTTCCAACGCGACTGCTATCAATAGTAGAAATAAACTGCTAATTTTTTTCATTGTCATTTTTTTATATACTCCATTCACCTCTCATTGGTTGGTTAATAAGTGCATTGGCACCATCATCATCTATAAATAATTGTTTTACAGGGTCAAACATAAGGTTTCGGCCCAATCTTAGTGCTACAGCCCCCATGTTTACAATTGTACAAGACCTGTGTCCATTCATCTCATTGAGAGCAAACTTTTTACGGGTGCGAACTGATTCAGAGAATGATACTATTTGTGGTTCCGGATCCGGAAGCCTTTTAATCATCTCCTGAATATCAGGTATAGTAGAGATAAATCCTTTGAATACCTTCCCAAAAGGTCCCTCAATATATGCAGCGTTCTTGTCACGGTTCTCCCCGTCAAGGATAATCTGGCAACCATCTGCATATGTATATGTTATCCGTCTCCAAGACCCTACAGCATCATAATGTTGCTGAGGTGCATCTATCTCAACTGAAACCGGACTTGTATCATCTTTCCCAAGGAGGTATTGCACAGGGTCAAGATAGTGTTGTCCCATGTCGCCGAGGCCACCTGCATCATAATCCCAATAGCCTCTGAATTTTGCATGTACACGTTCAGGATTGTAGGGTTTATAGGGAGCCGGGCCCAGCCAGAATTCATAATCAAGTTCAGGTGGCACAGGCATTGGTTTCAGATTTGGCAATCCACTCCAGAAAAACTTCCAGTTATATCCGGTAACACCACTTACGGTAACTTTTAAAGGCCATCCTAGGATTCCGCTGTCAACCAGCTTCTTAAGAGGCTTAACAGTCGTACCCAAGCCGTAAAACTCATCCTTAAAACGGAACCAGGTGTTCAGTCTGAACATACGTCCATTAGATCTTACAGCCTCAACTACTTTTTTCCCCTCACCAATGGTTCTGGTCATGGGTTTCTCACACCATATATCTTTACCAGCTTCCGCCGCCATTTTTGACATTATCCCATGCCAGTGCGGAGGAGTAGCAATATGAACTATATCAATGTCCGGGCGGGAAATAAGCTCCCGGAAATCATGATATCCTGTTACGCCATTTCCTGCAGATTTTAATGCATTGTCAAGATGGTTTTTATCAACGTCACAAACAGCAAGTAGTTTTGTACCTTCATAATCAAAGTGTCCCATTCCCATCCCTCCTACACCTATAATTCCTTTTGTAAGCTGGTCACTCGGAGCTTTGAATCCTTTTCCTCCTAGAACATGCCTTGGTATAATGGTAAAAGCAAGTCCCGTTAATGCGCTCTTTCTCAGAAAATCACGTCTTTTTATCTCAGAATCCTTCATTTTAGAATATATATTATTAACAAAATATTTGACAAAAAAAGTAATAAACCATAATCAGCTTTTTCCAGTAGCTTTAAAATTTCAGACACACACAGATGAAGCATTCCTGGCTTAAGGAGCTACCCTGAAATGAAAAAAGCAACTACAGAAGATGTGAAAAAAAGAGGGAAAAAGCTCCCTCTTTTCAAATAAACCCAATTAACCTAACCTATTGACCTTTAAAAGGATTCTGATCATCTTC
>QKCK01000194.1 GCA_003245695.1 Bacteroidota bacterium
CTCCCAGTGCCATAAGCTCTTTTATTGTCTGTTTGTAGTAGACGCCAGCCTTCTCCGGCCTGGAAAAGACTTTTCCCAGGAGGATCCAGTAGGAGCCGAATGCTGATAAAAACCTGAACATCTTATCATATTTTTGACAAAGGTACTAATATAGTTGGTCAGTCAATCCCCGTTTGATGATATAAGTTATGATATTACCGCGATAGATTCATATATTTGCACTGTTTGAGAAAACCTGAAATGATGATAAATAAAAATCGTTATGTTTTAATAATGGCCGGTGGAGTTGGCAGCCGATTCTGGCCATTAAGCCGAAAAAGCAATCCCAAACAGTTTCTTGATATTCTTGGTACAGGAGAGACGCTGATACAGATGACCTACAGACGTTTCTGTGAGGTATGTCCGGCAGACAATATATTTGTTGTGACGAGTGAGGAATATTCTGATGTTGTAAAGGAGCAGCTTGGTATTGACCCTACAAGGGTATTATCAGAGCCATTACGCAGAAACACTGCACCGTGTATTGCTTATGGTGTTTTCCGTATCATATCAGCAGACCCTGATGCCGTGATAGCAGTGACACCTGCTGATCACCTTATAGAAAAAGAGGAGGTCTTCACTGAGGTGCTGAATGAAGCATATCAATATGCTTCTGAGAACGAAGTTCTTTTAACCCTTGGGATAAAACCAGACAGACCCGAGACAGGATATGGATATATTCAGGCAAGTCTGAAGACAAAGGTTGCCGGTTTCAATGGTCTTCATAAGGTTAAGGCATTTACAGAAAAGCCCGTAGTTGAGATGGCAAAAGTATTTCTTGAAAGCGGTGACTTTTTCTGGAACAGCGGCATCTTTATCTGGAAGGGGAAGAGTGTGCTGAAAGCCTTTGAAACGCATCTGCCTGATGTATATGTGCCTTTCAGCCAAGGAATAGGTCTTTACGGTACCTCTGCTGAACCAAGGTTTATAGCTGATGCCTATTCACAGTGCAGGAGCATCTCCGTAGACTATGGTTTAATGGAGAAGGCTGATAATGTATATGTTATCTGCACTGACCTGGGCTGGTCAGATCTTGGGACCTGGGGATCGCTTTATGAGCATTCTGAGATAGACAAGAATAATAATGCAAAAATTGAGAGTGAAGCCTTCACATACAACTCGGAAGGCAATATTATTTCACTGCAGGAAGGAAAGATAGCAGTAATACAGGGTATGGATGACTATATTATTGTTGACTCTGGTGATGTGCTTCTGATTGTAAGGAAGGAGGAAGAACAGAATATTAAGCTTTATCTTGAGGATGTAAAAAAGAAGACAGGCGATAAGTACTTATAAATAAAAAGGCGCATTAAAAAATGCGCCTTTTTATTATATTCTTAATTCTGCTAGTATTCCCACAGATCCTGTTCCCAGTTGAATATTTCACTTTTTATTCTTTCAGCTTCAAATATCTGTGCAGGTCCAAGTTTATACTGACTTACAAACCTGTCGTCATAAACATTTGACTCAGCGACAATATAACTGCTGAATCTGCGCTGTAGCATCAAATCTTCAAATGAGATCCTCTGCGCATCATTGAAAGAGTTAAATGCCTCATTAGTGGAAAGAGTTTGTCTTACATCCTCATACTTAACCCAGAAGAGGCGTCTTTTCACCAGACGTGATGTAGCCAGGTCAAAGCCCAGATATATAGGGCAGATGCCGACTATTCTTACATCCATACGTGAGTGTTTTTTGTCAAAGTACCACTGTTCCCACAGGAGCAATTGTTTAATATCACCAGGGTTTTCATTGATAATAATGGTAGTATCTCTCAACCCGCCTGTGCCATCATCAATAGATGTTGTTGTGGTGTCCTTTCCCATTTTACTTGCTATATCAGCATAGGTTGTGGGGACACTCATCTCATCACCATCGGTTACTATCACATTACCTTTAATGATCTCATTCAGGAGGATACCGGAGAAACTCATTCTACCGTCAGCCATTTCAGATACAAACTGGTTGGTGAGGGTATCGAACTTAACCGTAGGATAGAAAAGTGACAGATTCATCTTTTCACGGAGATCAATGATCCTGTATACACTCCTTGCCCACATTACATCTGACTCACTCAGGTATGGGTAATTGACCTTCATAGCATCGCCGATAGATTTCTCATAAATGCTACCAAACGACTGCGCAAACATGGCGCTGCTGATAAGAAGACCGGCAATTCCGACTAGAATTCTCCTGTTCATGATATTAAATATCTTGTATTAATTAATTTTTAAAATAATCGGCGGCAGGTTCCTTGTTGCTCCATCAGGTCCTACTGCTGTAATTTTTTCAATCCAGAGTCTCTGTCCGGCTCTGAGATTATTTATAAGACTCTTCTGTTTAGGTGTAAGCTTATTGTTGTTTGACACCTCAGTTATATCAAATCCTTTATCATTTACTGAAATGGTAAATCCGGTTATCTGGTAGGTAAGGTCAAATTCAAAGTTCTCAAGTACAGCGCTGACCACCTGTTGAGCAGCAGCAAGACTCTTCTGGATATTACCTTCAGAGAGGCCGGCAAACTTTGCAACCGGATCAGGAATTTTGCGGACCCTGAATTCAACAGGAGGAAATGACTGCATCTTCCCGTTTATGTTTGCAGAGACAATAACCTGGGCATTCTCACCTATCCTTTTTGGCTGGGCAACCCATTCACCACGGTAGTTTTTATATTTTCCCTTTCTGATGTCACCATTGCTCATTCTGACAGACAGTTTGTCTGATCCTACGCCTGGCACAGAGACATCTATAGGGTTATCAATACCCACATAGAGCACATTCATTGCTGTAGGTGAGACAACTACATTAGGAAGGCCTACTGAATAAGTTGATGCGAAAGGATAGGTTACATCGCCGCCGGGAGCTTTGATCTTTATCAACCCTTTCCATGTTCTTTCTCCTACTGATCCGGCTTTTACAGAATAGATACCAACGCCGGAGTTATCAACAGTCAGCGTCTGATAATCGCCTGTCATCTCATAGATTGATATACCGTCTGCATTCTTTCTCTCGGTGTAGTTACCGACATAAATCTCAGGTTTCTGAGTGGTATCAGTTGCAGCAACAAAGACTTTGGCTGAATACTCATTACCCTGCATGACATATGTTGAAGTGGGAATGACAGTTGGTACAATTTTGTTGAATTTGAATGATGAAGCATCGATCTGGCTGTAGAGATAGTTGAGTACATCTGTCTCAGCATTCCTTACATCGACCTGCAACTTTGAGAGTATTGTAATAACGGCTACCAGGGGAAGAGTCTGGAAGGTAGCATTCTCCCACTTCTCTGTGCCTGTACCCTCAGGGTTTTTAGGGTCATCTGTATTTAGTGTTGACAATATTGATTGTTCAGCATTAATGTCTTTACCGTCAAGAGTTTGGATAAGAAAATCGCGATAGCTGTCGATAGCAGATTTCAGTGCATTAGCTTTACCTCCCTCATCTGAACCGATAAGTATCTGTGAAGGAATGTTATTTTCGTCAATCTTTTTTACAGCGTGGATATTTATCTGGTTATCAGGGAGGAGAGCTTCAGAGTCTGAACCTTCAGCCTTGGTGATAATCTCAACTTTCAGATCTTGTATAAAGTTAAACACATCATCTGCGCCCTGTTTGACATCGAAGGCTTTGTTTTTCCATTTGCCGGCCTTTTCAGGGTTTTCTTCAGCGGCTCTGTTAAAGGCAGAATAGGTAATGTCGTTTTTTATAATATAATTAGCAATGGTTTTGGTCAGGCCCTCGTCCACTTTTTTAAAAGCTTCTACGGCTTCCTTTGATACGTTAAGAGCAAGCATTGCTGTCAGTACGAGGTACATCATACCGATCATCTTTTGCCGCGGTGTTTCTTTTCCGTGAGCCATCTGTGGATATTGTTACTTAAATAGTTATTAAGAAAAATTACTTATTTATAGAAGCAAGCATGCTACCATAAACATTATTCAATTCTGAGAGGTTTTCATTCAGTTTGCTTACCTGCTCACGATATTTCATAGTATCGCCGGCAGATGTTGTAAGGTCTTTCATCATGCCTTCAATATCCTTATGAATCGACTCAGCATTTTTAACATGATCATTTGCACCTCTGAGCTGTAGTTCATATACAGCATTAAGGGCTGAGAGGTTTTTGTTTAACGATTCAAGTTTATCCTGATATGTTTTTCCGCCTTCTTCAATATTCTTTGCAGAATCGCCAATTACCTGATAAGCTGAGCTGGTATCAGTCATTGCTTTTGCAGTACTGATATATGACTGTGAAAGGCTCATCAGTGATTCATTTGCTTTCCTGATGGTATTTTCGTACTCACTGGTAGTGAGGGCAACATTACCAAGGGAGTTGAGATGGTTTGTGGCATCAGAAAGCTTTTTAAGGCCTGTGCTCAGTCTCTCGAAAAGTTCAGGTGTTATGCCGGCAGATGACAGCATATTATCAAATTCAGTAAGGCCTGTTGCACCGGCAACGCCGCCGCCACCGCCGCCACCAAATCCTCCTACTGCGATACCTTCAAAACCCGGGCCCGTGTAATTTGGGTCAAGCTGCGGATAAACCAGTTTCCAATCCGGGTCTTCCTTCAGTGGTTCAAATGCTGAGAAGAAGAATATTGTGGCTTCTGTCAGAAGACCTATTGCAAGGAAAATACCTGCACCAGGATAGTGCTGTATCTTAAATAAAGCACCGACGATAACTATAGCTGCGCCCCAACCATAAAGCTTTGCCATGAAAGCTTTCCACTTGCTTGTATGAACTAATTCTGAAAGGCCCATTTTATTGAAAATTTTAAGGTTTAACGTTTAGTCTTTTACTCCGATGTATGTTCTGACATTACGGAAGCCCACGAATGATTTTGTTGAATCCTGATACTCATAATCTCTGGTACCGGTCTGGAGGAAGAACGAGATGTCTTTCCATGAACCGCCTCTTATAACTTTTCTTTTCAGCACAGGTGGGTCTTCTGGGCGTGCATTATATTCGTAGTCGGGGTTAAGGTCGTGTGAGATGACATATGAAGATGGATGGTAAGCGCATGATGTCCATTCTGATACGTTACCTGCCATATCAAACAAGCCATATTCATTGGGTTCGAATGATGCTACGCTGGCAGTATATGTCGCTCCGTCATCAATATAGTTACCTCTTAATGGTTTAAAGTTAGCCAGGAAGCATCCTTTGTAATTACGGGTATAAGGGCCACCCCATGGGAACATAGAGAGGTCAAGTCCGCCGCGGGCTGCATATTCCCATTCTGACTCAAGAGGCAGACGGTAGTCATGTACATCCTGTTCACCTCTGGCACGCAGATGGTCATTCATATAGTTTGTTCTCCAGACGCTGAAAGCGCGTGCCTGTCTCCATGAGACACCCACAACAGGATAGTCATCATAAGCAGGATGCCAGAAATAGAGTGTTGCCCATGGATCATTGAATGAATATGTGAAGTCACGTATCCAGCAAAGGGTGTCAGGATAGATATTAACCATATCATGCATTATAAATGAAGAGCGGTCAGTGATATCTGATGTCACACCTTTAAGGTCAGTTACCTTACCTTCATACTTACCAGTCTCATAGTTATATCTTGCTTTGGCTGCCTGTTTATAGTCAACCCAGAAGAATGAGTACTGCAGCAGGCGTGAGTCAATCTGTTTGTTGCCTTTGAACCTCTCGTTTTCAGGGTAATACATCTCCTCAAGAACGGGGATAACATTTTCATCTTCAATGTCAATATCTTCATCCCAGTTAAGCACGTGAGGTTCACGCACGTTACCCTCATCGTCGGTCCTAAAGAATTCATAACCCTCAATGCCGGCATCACCTAGTTTAGTGCGGAGAATAGAGTCTCTCACCCAATATACAAACTGGCGGTACTTATTATTGGTAATCTCAGTCTGGTCCATCCAGAAGGCTTCAACAGTAACAGTCCTGGATATATTGTTCATTGCGCGAAGCGGATCCTGATCGCTGGGGCCCATAACATATGATCCTGCAGGGACAAATGCCATCTCAAATGGCTCTGGTTCATAGAACTTTTTTCTTCCCTCAACTCCTGTCAGCTCACCGGTTCCGGAACTGCTGCAGCCACCTAATAACAAGGCCAGTGTAAGAGCAAATAGGGTTACCTTTTTCATATTGCAAGTGAATTTTATAATGCAAGTAAGTTATTTTTTTTTAAATAATCATAAAAATCTTATGCTTTTATATTTAGTAACGCTCTTCCCCAGGCCGATATCAAAGCTATAAGAGACAATAAACTCATGGGATCCACTGGTCCCTTTTCTGATTTCTGACAATGGGAAGTCGTAACTATAACCAACTAATAATCCGCCATATAGTTCAAATCCTATTATGCCGGAGAATGAATCACCCTCTCTGTAAGAAACGCCACCCCATGCCTTCTTATTGTATCGGACCATACTACTTATAATATACTGGGTAGCAGAGCCGTCATTAATAACAAATAATGAGGGTGTGAGTTCAAACGATGGATTGGGCAGCTGAAAGGTATATCCGGCAGTCAGGTAATACTCCCTGCTGACATACGTATCAGCCTTCGTATATTTAATTTTAGGTTGAAGAAAGTGCGAGACAGAAATGCCGGCATAGTAATTAACGCCTTTGTAATATATTCCTATTGAAGCATCGGGTGCTATGTAGCTCTCATCACTCTCAGGGATAAGCGGATCTCCGGAGGGCGAGGTATGTGATGAGCTTGATTCAGGTATGTTCCATTCAGGAGAGATGGCTTTATTAATGATGCCGCCGTTCAGACCTATTCCCATAAGCCCGTTACCAAGGGGCATAATGTATGAATAGGTCAGGTTAACAGAGAAGTCATTGTTGAACCCAAATTCGTCAGAGACTATCTGCAGGCCAGCACCACTGCTTATTCCAAAGAGAGAGAACGGAGTAGAAGCGTTGAATATCATTGTTGTAGGAGCACCCTCGAATCCCACCCACTGCTGTCTGGTATGGGCGGTGACGTTTGCTATACCCTGAACGCCACATATACCGGGGTTAAATGACATATTGTTGAACATGTACATAGAGAGGACAGGATCCTGTTGTGCTGACAGTGATCCCGCAAAAAATGCGAGCAGAATAACTACAATTCCGGCTTTTTTCATAAATCCACTCTGACAGAAAACCCTCTTAAAATTAACGAGTAAAATAAATAAAAATTACTCATCTCACCAAATTAGTGCGAACTATAAATAATATGTGGCTAAATTAAATTAAAATAACAAACAAAATCAGTCAGGCATTAAGATAGTCAGTGACCAAATCTGAGCAGCGCACTTGTCCATCTTTCGGGGACCTGATCTCTGTTTGCCTTTAGATAATCCTCGTTAGAGCATGCCAGGAAATGAGGTTCACCTTTCGGGTCTTTAATCTCAATCCACCAGCGCTCTGTATGATTGCTTTTAATGAAGATGGCTTCACTGCCAAGGTCAGTAAGAGTTACATGGTAACGGGTGAAGCGTGGGTTTTGCTGATCGGCCAGCGAGGTAACCTCGTATTGTTTTTGTGAGAAGCCCTCAAGAAAGAACCAGAGCATCTGGGCTGCCAGTTGTGAACTCTGTCCTCTGTTATCGAGGGCGGGGTTAACCTCAAACAGGCCAAAAAGCTTCAGGTTATCTGAAAGCCCGGCATAGCGTGCCAGAAGGCATATCTCTTCACCATAAAAGCCGTTTGCTGAAGGGAGTATTGTCCCGGGAGCATCGGACTGTCTTACTGCACCAATATCAAAGACAGCTGCATCTGCGTCGCGGAATAACGGCTCAGTCTCATGAATGGCTGCTCTCACTTCTCCTATACGGATAATATTGTAATGACGACGGTTGAACCTGTTCACCACCTGCTGGTCAGCAAGATATGTCTGATGCCCTATCGCTGACAGGTGTGTCATACGACTACCACTCCTGTAAACAACATCATTTATCCAGTTGAATGAATCGGCATCTCTTTTCTCAGGAGTAAAATCGAGTCGTGAGTCAACCGAAGCAAGCGACCATGGTCTTTTAGATGCAGAGAGGCATTTGTCAATGGCAGGCATCAGTGCGCTGGTGCCACCTATTATTACGGGTATTGTATCGGCATCGAGGACCTTTAGTAACACATCTCTCAGTCCGGCAAGAGTATCTTCGAAACTGTTCCCTGGTTTCAGGTTTCCCAGATCTGCAATCTTCATCCTGCCGGGCAGTCTTGAGAAGGTGTAGAGACTCTCTCTGATGGCATCAGGTGCAAGAGCAGCGCCCTGATTGGCTGATCTCCTGTCATCAGGCACCCCTATAAGTGCAATACTGAATCCACAGGTATCTGTAAGAGGTTTATTGCCTGTGTTTACAAAAATGTTGTGTGAGAATCCGGCAGTGAGAGACAAGTGTTCTATTGAGGGCTTGTCAAGGCATACCGGGTCAAGATAGTGGTTCAGGTCAATCATATATCAGAGCCTCATTTTTTCTTAGCAGGTTTTGCACTTTTCTTTTTCTGTCCCCCTTTTTCAATGATCTTAAGGCACTCTTCTTTTGTGAGTGTAGCCGGGTCAGTCCCCTTCGGTATTCTGAAGTTGTTCTTATCCATGGTTATGTAAGGGCCATAACGACCATTCAGCACCTGTATCTCACCGAAGTCATTAATTACTTTTTTCTTTTCACCTTCAAGCTTTTCAACAATCAGTTCGATGGCTCTTTCAGCAGTAATGGAGTAAGGGTCATCAACGCCTCTCTTTAATGAGAAGAATTTGCTGTTATGTCTTACGTATGGTCCAAACTTGCCTGAGCTCACAATCATTTCGCTACCCTGGTAGTCACCCAGTGATCGTGGCAGGCTGAAGAGTACCAGGGCTTCTTCGAGTGTTATAGTCTCAAGAAGCTGATCACGGCGCAGGTTTGCAAAACGGGGTTTGTTGCCCGGAGAGGCTTCTCCCAGTTGTACCACAGGGCCGTATTTGCTCATCTTTACGAACACAGGCAGTCCGGTTGCAGGGTCATTACCCAGCTCTCTGTTGCCTGTCATGCGCTCCTTGCGCGCAAGCGATTCATCCACGCTCTTGTGGAAGGGAGAATAGAAATCAGACAACATCTTGCCCCATTCAAGATCACCACCTGCTATTTCGTCAAACTCCTTCTCTACACCAGCCGTGAAATTGTAGTCGAGTATATCAGGGAAGTTGGCAGTAAGGAAGTCATTGACAATTATTCCAATATCCTTTGGAAAAAGCTTGGCCTTCTCTTTGCCGGCCACCTCCGTCTTCTCACTCTTTGTTATCTTACTCCCGGTAAGAGTAAGCACCATAAGTATTCTTTTCTCTCCGGGTCTGTCTTCCCTGGCCACATAACCTCTTGCCTGTATAGTGGAGATGATGGGAGCGTATGTTGAAGGTCGACCGATACCCAGTTCTTCCAGTTTTTTTACCAGACTCGCTTCAGTATATCGCGGAGGAGGTGTTGTATAGCGTTGTGTGGCTGTTATATTGACAGCATCGAGAGACATACCCTTGGCAACAGCAGGCAGAAGGGTCTTTTCATCATCTTCAGCCACATTATCATATGATTCGGAATAGACACGAAGGAAACCGTCAAAGCGGATCACTTCTCCAACGGCTGTAAACACCTCAGCGGCAGGGTTCATTCCGATAGTAATGGTTGTCTTTTCTGTTTTTGCCTCAGCCATCTGTGATGCAATAGCTCTCTTCCAGATTAGCTCATAAAGCTTCTTTTCATTATTGTTGCCTGTTATACTCTTCTTGTCGAAGTAGGTAGGCCTTATAGCCTCATGAGCTTCCTGTGCTCCTTTGGCATGTGTCTTAAACTGTCGGGTCTTTGAATATTCTGTTCCGTAGTCAGCAGTAATAACTTCACGGGCGGTGTTCAGGGCCAGCGAGGATAGGTTTGTTGAGTCGGTTCTCATATAGGTGATCCTCCCAGCCTCATAGAGCTTCTGTGCCACTGACATGGTCTGCGCTACAGAGAAACCAAGTTTACGGTAAGCCTCCTGCTGCAGTGTTGAGGTTGTGAAAGGTGGTGCCGGAGAGCGCGTCCCTGGCTTTACAGAGATGTTTTCAATGGCGAAAGATGCTTTGGCACATCTCTCAAGAAGTTTCAATGCCTCATTCTCATTGCTGAATTTTTTTGTGCACTCAGCTTTAAGTATTACCTCTTCCGATTTATTGTTCAGCCCATTGAAGAGCCCCGTTACTCTGAATGCAGATTCGGGAGCAAAACCAATTATCTCACGTTCTCTGTCAACGATGAGTCTTACAGCGACAGACTGTACCCTCCCGGCTGACAGCGCCGGCTGTACCTTCTTCCATAGAACAGGTGAGATCTCAAACCCCACTATCCTGTCAAGAAGCCTCCGGGCCTGCTGGGCATTCACCAGATCCATGTTTACTGCCCTGGGCGTCTCTATTGCCTTCGCTATTGCCTCTTTGGTTATCTCATGAAAGACAATTCTCTTGGTTGTGGAAGCATCAAGCCCCAGCACAGCAATAAGGTGCCAGGCTATCGCCTCCCCCTCGCGGTCCTCATCGGAAGCTATCCAGACATTCTTTGCACCGGCAGCAAGCTTCTTCAGCTCAGATACAACCTTCTGCTTGTCTGCAGGTATCTCATATACCGGCTTAAACCCTTTTTCGATTTCAATGCCAAGCTTATTCTTTGAAAGATCACGTATATGGCCAAAGCTGGAAACAACGGTATAATCCTTCCCCAGAAACTTCTCTATGGTCTTCGCCTTGGCAGGCGACTCAACAATTACAAGGTTCTCTGTCATCAGATATGATTTGAAAAACAGGGCAAAGTAAATGAATCTGATTACTAACTTCAAAATAATTGGAGAAGATTCTTCGTTAATTGTTAAATTAGCCCACATATTTAAAAAGTTAAAATGAAGGATAATAGATTCCGCAAAAACATTATCTGGTTCTGGATAATTGTCTCTTCTCCCGTGATTATTCTGACAGTTCTGTTTATACTTATATCGGCACAGAAGATGGGTCCTATGCCCAGTTTTGAAGAGCTTGAGAACCCTTCAATAAATCTTGCTGCTGAGGTCTATTCTGAAGACGGGGTATTACTTGGCAAGATAAACATTCAGAATCGCACATGGACTGACTATGAAAATATCTCTCCATATGTTATTGATGCGCTTGTTGCGACAGAAGATATTCGTTTTTATCGTCACTCAGGTATAGACCCCCGTGGATTGATGCGTGTTCTTGTCAAGACAGTACTGATGGGGAAGGAGACCGGAGGCGGTAGCACAATCTCACAGCAGCTTGCAAAAAACCTCTTTGTCCCCAGAGATCTGTCAAAGGATCCCTCGATAGTACGTTCTGTAAAACTGGTTATCTCAAAGTTTAAAGAGTGGATCACTGCTGCAAAGCTTGAACGCAGCTATACCAAAGAGGAGATAATGACAATGTATCTTAACGTCTTTGATTTTGTTCATAATGCTGTTGGGATTCAGTCAGCCTCACATATTTATTTTAATACAACACCTGACTCACTTACTATTGAGCAGTCAGCTCTGCTTGTAGGTATGCTGAAGAACTCAGTGATGTACAATCCCCTGAGGGATGAGGAGAAGGCTCTGTTCAGGCGCAACACAGTGATAAACCAGATGGAGCGCTATGGATATATCACCAGGCATGTTGCTGACTCTGTAAAGAAACTTCCGCTTACTCTTGATCTGCAGGAGGAGAGTCATAACTCGGGTCTGGCACAGTACTTCCGCGAATACCTTAGGGTTAGGATGATAAAGTATATGCCTGAGCGTAAAATGTTTCTCTCTGATGAGGCTTATCAGGAGGAGTTGTGGCAGTGGAATAACGATCCGCTATATGGCTGGTGCAGGAAAAACAAGAAGCCTGATGGTTCCAACTATAATCTTTACCGTGATGGGTTGAAGATATATACCACCGTCAATTCACATATGCAGAAATATGCTGAGGAAGCTGTAAGAGAGCATCTCTCTGCCGACCTGCAGCCGCTATTCTACAGGCAGGTAAAAGGGAACCGTAACCCTCCGTATTCTAATGATATAACAAAAGATCAGGTAGCCCGTCTGTTAGAGACCTCTGTAAAACAGAGTGATCGTTACAGGTCATTGAAACGTGCAGGTGTCAGTGAAGACTCAATAAAACTTGTCTTTAACACTCCGGTAAAAATGAAACTCTTCTCATGGAAAGGGGAGAGGGATACCGTGATGTCACCCTTTGACTCAATACGCTATTACAAGTATTTTGTCAGGTCAGCCTTTATGGCTATGGATCCTCATTCGGGATATGTGAAGGCATATGTTGGCGGACCGGAATACAAATACTTCAAATACGATGCTGTCACTATTCAGAAGAAGCATATAGGGTCAACCATAAAGCCGTTTCTCTACACCCTTGCCATGCAGGATGGGCTCTCACCTTGCTATGAGGTGGAGAATGTCCCAAGGGATTTTGAGGTGGGAGATACTATCTGGAGACCACGTAGCTCGGGCCCTGATGAGTATAAGGGTAAGATGGTGACGCTGAAATGGGGTCTGGCACAGTCGGAGAACTGGATATCAGCATGGCTGATGAAGCAGTTTGCCCCGTCAGCTGTGGCTGACCTGATGCACCGTATGGGTATAAGGAGTTTTATTGATCCTGTC
The DNA here is from genome assembly GCA_003245695.1 of Bacteroidota bacterium. Lineage (GTDB taxonomy): Bacteria > Bacteroidota > Bacteroidia > Bacteroidales > VadinHA17 > SR-FBR-E99. The sequence continues at coordinate 12,680 of QKCK01000194.1, forward strand.
CCGGCAATTTTCCTTGGCACCTCCGACATAAAGCTCGAAGAGATGGTAGGTGCTTATTGTACTTTTGCCAACAAGGGTGTCTATACCCGTCCTGTATATGTAACCCGTATCGAGGACAGGAATGGTAATGTGATATCAAATTTCACTCCTTTTATTGATGAGGTAATTACCGAGCAGGATGCATATCTTATGCTTAACCTTCTTCAGGGAGTAGTAAATGAAGGTACCGGGCTGAGACTGAGAGGCAAATATGCCCTGAGAAACCAGATGGGAGGGAAGACAGGTACCACACAGAATAACTCCAATGGCTGGTTTATGGGTGTCACCCCTAACCTGGTGGGAGGTGTGTGGACCGGATGGGAGGATCAGGCTATACACTTCGAGCAGATGACCTTTGGTCAGGCATCAAACATGGCCTTGCCTGTCTGGGGCATCTTTCTGAACAAGCTTTTTGCCGACCCTGATTACAAGAGTATGGCTGGAGACACTTTTGAGGTACCGGCGAACTTTGATATGGACCTTGACTGTGATAAGATAAAGACGAAACAGAATAAGCGTAACTCGCAGCGACAAAGGGAGTTCTGATCAGGTAAAGAGGAACCTGACAAGACCTTCAATCTTATTTACAGCCTGGATTTTTATTCCGGGCTGTTCTTTTATGTTCCTGTGATATCCGGATATGACGATAGTCTCAAATCCCATTCGTGAGGCTTCGAGAATACGCTGGTCTACTCTTGCCACAGGTCTTATCTCACCAGAGAGGCCTACCTCTCCGGCAAAGGCTACATTATTTTGGATAATAATATCAAGATTTGAAGAAAGGACAGAGCTTACAACTGCAAGGTCGATAGCAGGGTCTGTCACCTTAAGTCCTCCCGCAATATTGAGGAACACATCTTTGAGACCCAGTTTGAATCCTGCTCTTTTCTCAAGTACAGCCAGCAGCATATTCAGGCGGCGTATGTCATACCCTGTGGCACTACGTTGCGGTGTGCCATAGACAGCAGTACTGACCAGTGCCTGTATCTCTATCAGGAAGGGCCGGAGGCCGTCAATGGTGGCGGCAATGGTTGTGCCGCTGGCCTGTTCTCTCTCACGGTTGATAAACAGCTCTGAAGGATTCATTATCTCTTTAAGACCATTACCATCCATTTCGAAGATGCCTATCTCAGCTGTTGATCCGAACCTGTTCTTTGCAGGTCTCAGTATCCTGAACAGGTGGTTTCCGTCGCCCTCGAACTGCAGGACCACGTCAACGATATGTTCAAGCACCTTGGGTCCGGCTATGGAACCATCCTTTGTAATATGGCCTATAAGTATCACAGGCACTCCTGATTCCTTGGCATACCGTAGCAGCATAGCCGCGCATTCCCTTACCTGTGAGACAGAGCCGGCAGATGACTCCAGGACGGATGAGTGGAGTGTCTGCACTGAGTCTACAATAAGAATATCGGGGTTTATTGCAGCGGCCTGTGTTATTATGCTCTCAAGCTCTGTTTCATTGTATATGAAGCACTCGCTGTTGTCACCAGGCAGACGTGATGCACGCAGCTTAACCTGTCCTTCACTCTCCTCGCCTGATACGTACAGCACTTTCCTGGACTTCTGTGCCAGTGCAAGCTGAAGAGCCAGGGTTGACTTACCTATTCCGGGTTCTCCTCCCATGAGTATGAGTGACCCGGCTACCAGACCGCCGCCAAGGATGCGATCCATCTCACTTATTCCGGTAGTAAGGCGTTCTGTGATGCTGGTCTCAATACCTGACAGCAGTTCGGGTTTTCTTTTTGCCCTTACCGTCAGTGAGCTGGCAACGGGCGATGCCGTGGCAATAATCTCCTCACGGTAGCTGTTCCATTCATTGCATGATGGGCAGTGCCCTATCCATCGTGCTGACTCAGCACCGCAGTTCTGACATACATAGGCAGTCTTATTCTTCGCCATAGGAATAGTGAATTAAATGACTAAAGTATTAAAAGAATTACAAACAGGAGTTATTCCTTTTCTTCTTCCGTAACAGAAAATGCTCTCGAGCCATGACGTCCGAAGAGGATAAACATTGAGAGGCTTCCCAGAATAGCTACAACAAGCAGTTGTGACTCATGTGACAATGTTGCATAGGCAAGACCCTGCTCTACAGGTACGGCATATACCACAGCCAGCCCCCTTGATACTATCCAGTGATATACGCCTACACCGCTCTGCACAGGGACAGACATTCCAAGGCTTCCGATGATAAGCACAAACAGACCGGCACCGGCACCCAGATGACTGGTAGATGCAAGACAATAGAGAGGCAGCCATGCCATAATGAGGTATAACCCCCATAACAATATTGTCAGTATCAGGAACTCCCATTTTCTCCTGAGTGTTGCTATTGTCTTCAGTCCATCAATTATGCCTGTGATGAAGTCAAGTATCTTTTTTATTAAAGGCCGTTTGGAGAGCCTGTTCCGGTATTTCAATACAAGCCAGAGGGCGAGAATGAAAAGGGCAATGATAAAGAGATATATGACAATAGAATAGCCAAAAAGACCCGCCATCTTACCCACTAATGGATTAACTATGTTTTCTGCAAGGAATGCTCCTGTTGTCGATCCTCCATAGAGGAGGATAAAACCAAGAAGGACAAGGACTGTTAAAAAATCAATGGTACGTTCAATTATCACAGTTCCAACCAGTTTGTCAAATGGCATGTTCTCCTTTTTACTCAGTGTTGCGCACCGTGTTATCTCTCCCAGGCGCGGGAATAGCAGATTGGCAAGATAGCCGGTCATGACAGCATGGTATGTAACCATGAGCGAAGGGGTATGCCCCAAGGGCTCCATCAGAAGGCTCCAGCGCCGGGCTCTTACAAAAAATGCAATGATGGAGGCTATCACAGCAATAGCCAGCCACAAATAGTCTGCCTGTGACAGTATTGTGATCAATTCCCTGAAACTGATACCTCTGAAGGCTAACCAAAGAAGAAGTAATCCTATTGCGAGAAAGAAGGTAAAGCGTAATGATTTGGAGAGGCGAGGCTTCAAAACTAAATCAGTTTGTTGGTTTTTGTGTCAGGAAAAATAACAGTAGGTTTGAAATGCTTTGCCTCTTCAAAATCCAGAGAGGCGTATGAAATAATTATAACTACATCTCCGATGGCAGCTTTACGTGCTGCCGGTCCGTTAAGGCATATCTCTCCTGATCCTCTTTTACCCTTAATGACGTATGTCTCAAGACGCTCCCCATTGTTGGTATTCAATACCTGTACCTTCTCATTCTCTATCAGATTGGCGGCATCCATAAGATCTTCATCAATGGTTACGCTTCCGATATAGGTAAGATTGGCATCTGTAACAGAGACCTGATGAATTTTCGATTTAAGTACTTCTATAAACATTATTACTGATGTTTACTAAAACAATGCAAAGATAATCAAGCTTTTTTTTTACTGCAATTTAAGTTCAATATTATCGATAAGCCTGACCTCTCCTGCATAGAGGGCTATGCATCCAAAATAGCTCTTTTCAGGCATGAGCTGCTCCCTGTTACTGACAGGCGTCAGTGTCAGAGAATCAACTATCTCAAAGTATTCGGTTCTGAATCCAGGTAAGGAGTTTATGCCATCAATAACACTATTTTTAATACTATCAATACTCTCTGTGGGAGCCATTTCTGATGCTCTTAACAGGTTTTTGTATATCTCTCCGGCAATAGCACGGTGTTGCGGCAATAATCTGCGGTTTCTTGAACTCATTGCCAGCCCGTCATCTTCTCTGATGATGGGGCATGCTACTATCTCCACAGGAAGGTTCATCTGCCTTACCATCTCCCTTATAATGGCTACCTGCTGAAAGTCTTTCTGCCCGAAGAATGCCATATCAGGCATGACAATATCAAACAGTGTACTCACAACCTGTGCCACGCCATTAAAATGGCCCGGGCGGTTAGGTCCTTCCATCACCTTATCTATTGATCCGAAGTCAAATATTCTGGTGTCTTCTCCGGGGTATATCTCTTTTACCTCAGGCATAAATACAAAATCATTATCTGACAGGATTGTTCCTAACAAATTCAGGTCCTCTTCAGGTGTCCTGGGATATTTCTGAAGGTCGGAAGGGTCATTGAATTGTGTCGGGTTCACAAAAATACTCACTGCAACATGGCGGCAGGCATCTTTTGCTGCTTTTACCAGAGAGATATGACCCTGGTGAAGGGCTCCCATGGTGGGGACAAAGCCTAATGATCCGCTGACCGCTGTCTCTCTGAAATCAGAGACATCTTTCCGGGTGGTTATTACCTTCATGACGCTTTTTTTTAAATAATGTGCAAACCTACTCTATTTATAGATATTTATTGCCAGCATAATTCATAATAGTTTGACAGGGCTCTATTAAAAATCAGGAGCTGTTTTGTTTGCAAATAATATCTTTTTTTTTTATTATCTTTGCATTTTATCTATTAACTGGAATATCGGGAGGTTTTTAATGGAAAGCAAAAGGGTGTTGTTTGTTTCTCAGGAGATCATGCCCTACCTGAGTGAGACACGACTTTCAAAGATTAGTCGTGATCTGCCTCAAGGGATTCAGGAGCGTGGCAGGGAGATCCGGACATTCATGCCCAGATATGGGTCTGTAAACGAACGGAGGAATCAGTTACATGAGGTCATCCGTCTTTCAGGAATGAATCTTATTATAGACGACACCGATCATCCGCTAATAATAAAAGTTGCATCGATACAATCAGCGAGGATGCAAGTCTATTTCATTGACAATGAAGATTATTTTCAACGCAAGCATACGGTTGCTGATTCATCAGGCAATGAATATGAAGACAATGATGAGAGAGCAATGTTTTTTGCCCGCGGTGTCATTGAAACGGTGAAGAAGCTGCGATGGAGCCCCGATATTGTTCATTGTCACGGCTGGCTTACATCACTGGTACCTCTTTACCTGCGTAAGCTTTATTATGATGACCCTGTTTTTAATAATTTCAAGACCATATATTCTGTATATAATAATGGTTTCAAGACTCCGCTCAAGTCTTCCCTTCCCCAGAAGCTGATGGCTGATGGGATTGAAAAAAAGGATGTCAAAGTCATTGAGGGACAGACTGATTTTGCAAGCATTACAAAACTTGCAATAGAGTATTCTGATGGAGTCATTATAGGCAGTGAAAATATCGACGAAGAGGTAAGTAAATACCTTGGGTCAGTTGAAAAGCCTGTTCTGACGTTTCAGCCGGAAGAGCATTACATAGATGCTTACAATGAGTTCTACGACAGGTTTTTTTAGGCTGTCAGCCTCTCTTTAAGGTTCAGGGTTGTTGATAACATATCAACTCTGCATCAAATACTTTTTTAGAACTACTTCCTAATTAAATTATTATCTGCTATTTTTATGGCGGACGTCGATGGTATTTTAATTGGTGAATAAACTAAAAAAAGGAACATATGTGCGGTATAGTAGGGTATATCGGATCACAGCCTGCGCGTGATATTGTAGTAAATGGTCTTAAAAGACTCGAATACAGGGGTTATGACTCGGCAGGAATTGCAATTTATGATACAGAACCACATGTCTTTAAGTGCAAGGGCAGGGTCAGGGACCTGGAGGAGCTTGTATTAAAGGCCGGTGTTGATGGTAATATAGCGATAGGACATACACGATGGGCTACCCACGGAGAGCCTAACGAGGTGAATGCTCACCCTCAGATATCTTATAAAAGCACTTTTGTTGTTGTTCATAATGGTATAATTGAGAATTATACACGTATTAAACGTCATCTGGAAGGTCGTGGAGTTGAGTTTTCAAGTCAGACAGACACCGAGGTACTGGCAAATCTGATAGAGCATCTCTATCTTGAGGGGGATCTTACCGCGGAGCAGGCAATAATGTTGGCGTTAAATAAGGTAGAGGGGACATATGGTGTTGTGATAATGTGCAGTCGTGAGCCCGGAAAGCTTTTTGCTGCACGCAAGGGAAGCCCCCTTGTTATAGGCGTGGGTGAAGGGGAGAGTTTCATAGCCTCCGATGCCACCCCTATTGTTGAATATACTCAGCGGGTCATCTACCTTAATGATGATGATTTAGCCATCATTAAAGCTGATGAGATGATTCTTAAGACAATAAGGAACAAGCCTATCACTCCTGAAGTTAAGGAGGTCGATCTGAAGATAGGCGAGATAGATAAAGAGGGATATCCTCACTTTATGCTAAAAGAGATTTTTGAGCAGCCACGCGCTATTCACGACACCTTCAGAGGCAGGGTTTTACCTGATCATTCCGGACTGCGTCTGGGAGGTCTTTTTAATTCTTTCGAGGCCATGTCCAAGGCTGACAGAATACTTATTGTTGCATGCGGCACCTCTTATCATGCAGCACTGGTGGGAGAGTATGTCATTGAGGAATACTGCCGTATACCTGTTGAAGTTGAATATGCCTCTGAATTCAGGTACAGGAATCCGGTAATAAAGAAGGGTGATATTGTTCTTGCAATAAGTCAGAGTGGTGAGACAGCAGATACTCTTGCTGCAGTGAGGCTCGCAAAGGAAAAGGGGGCTATGGTTCTCGGAATTTGCAATGTTGTAGGGTCAAGTATACCACGTGAGACCAATGCGGGTGTTTATACTCATGCCGGACCTGAAATAGGTGTTGCATCAACAAAGGCGTTTACCACACAGGTTTTGGCATTGGTGATGATGGCTTTTGAGATAGGCTTCAGAAAAGCACTTATTGATCAGGCCCGTTACACCAGCCTGATAGAGGAGCTGGTAGCCTTACCAGGTAAGATTGAAAAAGCACTTACGGTAAACGACGCCATTCTTGAGCTTGCAAAATATTACCAGAGCTCAGAGAACGCTATATATCTGGGAAGGGGATACCTCTTCCCGGTTGCTATGGAGGGTGCTCTGAAACTCAAGGAGATTTCATATATCCATGCTGAAGGATACCCCGCAGCTGAGATGAAACATGGTCCAATAGCCCTTATAGATGAGAATATGCCTGTGGTTGTTGTTGCCACTAAGGAGAATACTTATGATAAAATTGTCAGTAACATACAGGAGGTAAAAGCCAGAAAGGGAAAGGTTATTGCGATAGTAACAGAAGGAGATCAGGTGATAAGCAAAATGGCTGACCATGTTGTTGAGGTTCCTGACACACTACCGGTATTTGCGCCAGTGATTACAGTGATACCTCTGCAGCTTCTTTCATATCATATTGCAGTACTACGTGGGTGTGATGTTGACCAACCCAGAAATTTAGCCAAATCAGTTACTGTAGAGTAGGTGTTCTCTTTCTCCAGATCTCTGTCATAGAGTTAATAGCTTAACTCTTCCTGGTATACTGTTGCTGGTAGTATTGGGTGTATTCTCCTGAGACAATCCTTTCAAGCCATTCGTTGTTAGCCAGATACCATTCAACCGTCCTAGTCAGTCCCTCCCTGAAATTAACAGACGGTTTCCATCCCAGGTCTCTCTTTAGTTTCCTGCAGTCAATAGCATATCTCAGGTCATGACCGGCCCTGTCAGTGACAAATGTGATCAGTTTTTCTGAGGTACCTTTATCCCTCCCCAGCTTCTCATCCATAATACGGCAAAGGAGAGTCACAAGATCAATGTTTTTCCATTCATTGTCACCTCCTATATTATATGTCTCTCCCGGCACCCCGTTATGAAAGATAAGATCAATTGCTGCTGCATGATCTTCTACATAGAGCCAGTCACGTACGTTTTCACCCCTGCCATAAACCGGAATCTGCCTGTTGGTTTTAATATTGTTTATTGTAAGAGGTATAAGCTTCTCAGGAAACTGGTTTGGTCCGTAATTGTTTGAGCAGTTGGATATGATCCAATGAAAGCCGAAAGTGTTACCGAAGGCTCTTACCATATGATCAGAGCTGGCCTTTGAGGCAGAGTAAGGGCTTTTTGGGTCATAGGGAGTCTCTTCTGTAAAAAGGCCACTGCGTCCCAGTGAGCCATATACTTCATCGGTTGAGATATGATAAAAGAGCTTTTTGCCTGTTACTCCCGGTGCCGATGAGCGGAAAGCATTCAACAGGTTGACAGTGCCAATAATATTGGTGTAGATAAACTCATCAGGGCTGGTGATTGATCTGTCGACATGTGACTCAGCCGCAAGATGAATAACGCCATCAAAGCTAAAGTCATTGAAAAGTGCCATTACAGACTCCTTGTCTGTAATATCAGTTTTTCTGAATATGTAGTTTGGAGCTGTTTCAATGTCTTTAAGATTTTCGAGGTTGCCGGCATAGGTAAGATTGTCTGCATTTACAATTGTATAGCCGGGGTAATTATTTACGAATCTCCTTATGACATGAGATCCTATAAAGCCAGCCCCACCTGTTATCAAAATAGATTTCTGCATAGCTATTTATTTCTTATTCTTTTCTCCCAACGCCAGGCTGTCTCCATAGCCTGATCAAGAGTACTCTCAGTCTTCCATCCAAGTTCACTGTTTGCAAGGGAAGGGTCAGCCCATATCTTTTCAATATCTCCTTCTCTCCGGCCAACAACATTATATCTCAGTTTGACACCTGAAACCTTCTCAAATGATTTTATTGCCTCAAAGACCGACACACCATTTCCGGTACCAAGATTAAAAACCTCATAGTTCTTTTTATTGAGACCCTCCAATAGACGTCTTACGGCAACCACATGCGCCTTGGCGAGGTCTACGACATGCAGGTAATCGCGGATGCAGGAACCGTCAGGCGTGTTATAGTCAGAGCCAAAGACTTTAAGTTCATCACGGAGTCCGATAGCTGTCTGTGTAATGAAAGGAACCAGGTTTTCAGGCACTCCTCTTGGCAGTTCGCCAATAAGTGCAGATGGATGTGCCCCGATAGGGTTAAAGTAACGGAGAGAGACAGCTTTGAGTCCATCTTTTGCTTTCATGGTCTGCTCGATAATCTCTTCCCCTATCTGTTTTGTGTTACCGTAGGGAGAGATGGCCGGCTTGACAGGACAGTCTTCTGTCACAGGCAGCTTGTCAGGTTGACCGTAGACAGTGCATGATGATGAGAAAACCAGGGAGGGTACATCATACTTATCCATTGCACCCAGAAGATTTATCAGTGAAAGAAGATTATTCCTGTAATAGTCAAGAGGTTTTTTAACAGATTCACCAACAGCCTTGTATGCGGCGAAGTGAATTATAGCGTCAACATGATGACTTTTTAAAAAGTTATGTAATTGTATCTGATCGCAGAGGTCAAACTCTTCAAACAGGGGCATTGTACCTGTAATCTCCTTTATTCCGTCAAGAACACTCTTTTCAGAGTTATACAGATTGTCTATTATAGCAACATCATAACCTGATTGAATAAGTTCTACAGCAGTATGTGATCCGATGAAGCCTGTTCCGCCTGTTACAAGTACCTTTTTTTTCATCAGAGACTCCAGTATGATAGTTTGTTGATCTTGCCTCTGAATGCTCCTTTTACATCTACCAGTATTCCATTTTCATTCATTAAGGCTGCAAAGTCTGACTCTTTCATCTCAAGGTATTCCCTGTGTGATACTGCAACAATAATAGCATCATATTTACCTTCAGGTTTTTCTTTTAACATCAGACCATATTCTTCATGAACCTCTTCATGGCTTGCTCCCGGGTCAACTACATCAACAGTCACACCAAAGTCGGTTAACTCGTTTACAACGTCAATAACTTTAGAGTTACGTATATCTGTGACATCCTCTTTAAAAGTCATTCCCATCACCAGTACTCTTGTTGTCTTGAGACTTTTATCGGCTGAGGTGATCTTCTTTATTGTCTGTCGGGCGACATAACGTCCCATGCTGTCATTAATGTATCTGCCCGAGTCAATCATCTGAGGGTGAAAACCAAGCTCTTTTGCCTTAAATGAGAGATAATAAGGATCTACGCCTATGCAATGTCCTCCTACCAGCCCGGGGAAGAATTTCAGGAAATTCCATTTTGTGCCGGCAGCCTCCAGCACCTCAAAAGTATTGATACCCATCCGGTTGAATATCATCGACAGCTCATTCATGAATGCAATGTTTATATCGCGCTGGGTGTTCTCAATTATCTTGGCTGACTCGGCAACCTTTATTGATGAGGCCCTGTGTACGCCTGCCTCGATGATGAGTTCATATGTTTTAGCGATGTTCTCAGCTGATAATCCGTCACAGCCACTGGTGACCTTTGTTATCTTGGTGAGGGTGTGTTGTCTGTCACCAGGGTTTATTCTCTCAGGAGAAAATCCTACCTTAAACTCAGTTGGATATTTAAGCCCTGAAAATTTCTCAAGTACAGGTATACAATCCTCTTCAGTACATCCCGGATATACAGTTGATTCATAAACCACATAGTCACCTTTTTTCAGTATTTTTCCCACTGTCTCAGAGGCTTTAAGCACCGGCGTCAGGTCGGGGAGGTTATTCTTGTTTACAGGGGTAGGAACCGCAATGATATGGAATGAAGCTTCTCTTAGATCTTCAGGGTCAGAGGTGAATTTTATATCTGTCCCCTCAAATGCTTCTGAAGTGAGCTCATTGCTTGGGTCAATTCCCCTATTCATCAGTTCTACTCTTTCAGGCTTTATGTCAAAGCCAATAACTTTTATTTTGCGTGCAAATTCCAGTGCAATAGGAAGGCCAACATATCCAAGGCCTATCAGTGAGAGTTTTGTCTCCTTATTAACCAGTTTATTATACATTATATTTATTTATTAGTGGGTGGTAGTCTCCTTTAATAAGTGATGGGGTTGCATTTCGTATCAAATATACAGTCTCAATGCTCTGGCGTGCAGCCTCAATTCCAAAGCCATTGCCTTTAAGAATCTCCTGGTAAGTAATGGTGTGGAGCTCTCCAAATCCCTCTGAAAACTCAACTCCTTCACCATCAACAGTAATATTGCGGTATGTCCTTTTCCCCATTGATTTTTCTTTTTCGGGAAGGTCGTTGAAGTCAATACTAAGAAACCATCGTACGCGTGCATTCTCAAGCTCCAGAAAACCGGCTGCTTTGTCTTTCTCAAGCAGATGTACAACATTTTTCTGTACTTTTCCAAAGATCCACCCAAGCATATCAAAGAAATGAACACCAATATTAGTTGCCACACCTCCTGATTTGTTGATGTCACCCTTCCATGATATCTGATACCAGTTTCCGCGGCTTGTGATATAGGCAAGATCTATCTCATGCTTTTTACCTGAGGGGGCAGTCTCTATTTTCTTTTTCAGATCAATAATACGGGGATGATATCTTAGCTGCAGGATATTGTAAATTCTCCTGCCTGTCTCTTTTTCAATCTCCTCAAGGGCATCAATGTTCCATGGGTTAAGGACCACAGGTTTTTCACATATAGCATCAGCCTGGTGCCTTAGTGCGAAGCGGATATGGGAATCATGCAGGTAATTGGGAGAGCAGATGCTGACATAGTCAATACGGGTGCCACCTCTCTTTAGTTTGTCAAAGTGACGGTCAAAACGTTCAAATTCAACAAAGAAATCACTGCCGGGAAAATAATTGTCAATTTTGCCAACGCTGTCAAATTTGTCAAGACTTGCAAGAAGAACATTCCCTGTGTCCCTGATAGCCTTCAGGTGTCTCTCAGCAATATATCCGGCAACACCAATTAACCCGAAGTTTTTAGGGCTTGTATTCATTATGATTTTGATTAATCAGTCCCAAATTTACTAAAAAATTCTGGTAACGGTGTCTTGCTCATATTTGTATTGCTGACCGCTCTCCGGACAGGTGGCCACTCCATCCTTGCCAAAGGTAAGCTTATGTCCGTATTCGGAGACCCACCCTGTTTGCCTGGCAGGGTTTCCTACCACCAGGGCATAGGGCTTGACATCTCTGGTTATCACTGCGCCGGCGCCGATAAGAGCGTATTCACCTATTGTATTGCCGCATATGACGGTTGCGTTGGCTCCAACTGAAGCTCCTTTTTTTACTATGGTGGGCAGATACATATCACGCCTTATGATGGCACTTCTCGGATTGATAATATTTGTAAACACCATCGAGGGTCCGAGGAAGACATCATCTTCACAGATAACACCTGTATATACCGATACGTTATTCTGAACCTTGACATTATTGCCCAGGATCACACCTGGTGATATTACCACATTCTGTCCTATATTGCATCCTTCTCCTATTACTGCGTCTTTCATGACGTGACTGAAGTGCCATATTTTGGTACCTTTTCCTATCTCGCAGCCGTTGTCAATAACAGCGCTTTCATGTGCAAAATACTCTTTACCCATCTTTATTTGTTATTGAAAAAAGCCTTTACTCTTTCAGTGATATAGGTCAGCTGGTCCTCTGTCATTTCGCTATGCATAGGCAGGGAGAGTACTTCATTGCACAACATTGATGTAACAGGGAAGTCATCAGCAGAATAACCAAGGTGGGAGTATGCCTTCTGCATATAAAGAGGGACAGGGTAATATATCATTGCCGGTATGCCTTCGTTTTCAAGATGTTCTTTCAATGCGTCACGACTCTCCGCAGGTACTCTGATGGTGTATTGATGAAAGATATGTGTTGAATCAGGGTGCCGGTGAGGTACTTTAATATCATCAATATCATTAAAGGCATTGTCATAGAATTCCGCCACACGGTTACGTGCTTCATTAAATTCATCGAGGTGTCTTAGTTTGACTCTTAAAATGGCAGCCTGTATTGTGTCAAGGCGTGAGTTAACGCCAATGGTTTCATGATAATACTTCACCTTCATGCCATGATTGGTAATACCCCTGATGAGTGATGCAAGAGCATCATCGTTTGTAAAGAGTGCGCCGCCATCACCATAACAGCCCAGATTCTTTGAAGGGAAAAAAGAGGTGCATCCTATAATCCCAATAGTACCGGCTTTCTTTGCAGTACTGTCACTGAAGCTGTAGGTAGCACCTGTGGCTTGTGCTGTGTCTTCCACTACGGATATGCCATGTCGCTCTGCAAGTGTCATTAAAGGCTCCATCGGAGCACACTGCCCAAAGAGATGAACAGGCACTATAGCTTTTGTCCGCGGTGTTATTGCTTTCTCCACGGAGGGAATATCAATATTGTAAGTTGAAGGATCAACATCAGCAAGAACAAGTTTCAGACCGAGTAACTCAACCACCTCAACGGTTGCAATAAATGTAAATCCTGTTGTTATAACCTCATCACCAGGCTTCAGACCCAGAGACATCAGTGCCACCTGCAGAGCATCTGTTCCATTGGCACATGATATGACGTTCCTGACTCCAAGGTATCTCTGCAGCTCCTCTTCAAAAAGCCTCACTTCAGGGCCCCTGATGAACGCAGCAGACTCAAGAACAGAGGCTATGGCATTGTCAATATCAGCCTTGAGCCTTATATACTGAGTCTTCAGATCTACCATTTCTATCTTTTTCATACTCTTATTATCTCTTTAGCGAAGATAATATTTTCTGCTGACACCTATTGTGTATATATTTTCATTGAATTTTGTACCTTTGTTACAGATAGTGGATAATATGACCAGGGACATTACAATCTTTATCAAAGAGCTGCTTTTCGGACATGACTGTGTCATTGTTCCGGGATTCGGTGCTTTTATCGGGAACTACTCCCCGGCACGCATAGATCATGCCGAAGGTCTTTTTTATCCTCCGGTGAAGAAGATAACCTTTAACAGGCATCTGATAAATAATGATGGTCTGCTTATAGGACATATTTCCTCCAGGGAAGGCATTGGTTACGGAGAGGCTCGCAGCATAGCTGAATCCTTTACAGATAATCTTAAAAAACGGCTTGGGAATGGTGAGAAGGTATCAATTGACCGTATTGGTACTTTTTTCAATAACAGGGAGGGTATTCTGATCTTTGAGCCTGATCCTGATGCAAACTATCTGCTTAGCTCTTTCGGGCTTAAATCATATCACCGTGCACCTGTCAAGGACTTTGACCTGAGGCGCAGGGTTATTGAAAGAGAGGATGCAGAGCCTGCACGTCCGACGTCAATGAGGCGTATGCTTACACGGGCAGCAGTTATCATTCCGTTGCTGGTGGCAATGGCTTTGATACCATTCAGGTCTGATATCTTTAACGGAAGGGTTGATGAGTCAAACATGAACCCACTCGCTGTTGCTGAGCTGGAATACAGCAGATCACAGATACGCAATGTGACTCCATCAGTAACTGACAGCTCTGAGCTTATCGCTGATGCCGGCAGCCAGCATGAACCAGTCATTTCTGTTCCTCCGGCGGTGTCGCCTGTGGAGCTTGCTGTGCCTGTGGAGGAAGGAGATCCGGGGTATATGATCATTACAGGCAGTTTCAAACTTGAAGCTAATGCACTGACTATGATACGTAGCCTTGAATCAAAAGGATTCTCTCCTGTTGTTACCTCAGGACCTGACGGTTTCTTCAGAGTAAGTGCCGGTACCTACGGCACCAGCAAGGAGGCAAATGAAGTATTGAAGGGGCTCAGGTCGGGTTATCCCGGAGCGTGGGTCTGTAAATCAGAATAGTCATTACAGAAAAAAAATAGCGGAAGTCCTACCTGACAGGACTTCCGTTTTTTATTTCTTTTTCGGGCATGACAAAAACAAGTTTGCCCGTAGCATCTTCAGCAAGTAAAATCATGCCTCTTGACTCAATGCCCTTTATTGAACGTGGGGCAAGATTGACAATTACCGATACCTTTTTCCCGGGAAGCTCTTCAGCTGTGAAATGCTCTGCGATACCTGATACAATGGTTCTGGTATCAATGCCGGTATCTACTTTAAGCTTCATCAGCTTAGTGGTCTTTGGAACTTTTTCGGCTTCAGTTATAGTGGCTGTTCTTATGTCCATGCGTGAGAAATCCTCAAAACTGACATCTTCTTTCTGGGGTGTCACAGGGGCTGATTCTGCCATGTTTGCTCTCTTTGTTTCAAGCAGCTTTTGTATCTGACGTTCTACCTCATCATCTTCAATTTTGGTGAACATCAGTTCCCCTGACCCTATATGGTGACCCGGGGCAAGTAGTTCGGCCCTGCCGGCAGCTTCCCATCTGAGATCATTAATACAGATCCATTTCCTGAGTTTATCCATTGAGAAAGGGAGGAAAGGCTCAAGTAATATTGCCAGATTGGCAGTAATCTGCAAGGAGATATACATTATTGTCTTCACCCTCTCAGGGTCTTCTTTTATGACTTTCCAGGGCTCTGTGTCAGCAAGGTATTTATTACCAAGGCGGGCCAGGTTCATTGCTTCTGACAGTGCCTGTCTGAAGCGGAATGAATCAATGTTTGATTCAACAGCTTCCTTGAGTGATTTTATGGATTCAAGGGTGGCCGTGTCAGATTCATTAAGAGAACCATAAGAAGGAACGATGCCGTCATAATATTTATTTGTAAGCACCAGGGTCCGGTTGACAAAGTTACCAAGTATAGCAACAAGCTCGTTATTGTTGTGTGCCTGAAACTCTTTCCATGTAAAGTCATTGTCTTTGGTCTCCGGAGCGCTGGCACATAGAGCATATCTGAGTGAATCCTGTTTCCCGGGGAAATCCTCAAGATATTCATGCAGCCATACAGCCCAGTTGCGTGAGGTTGATATCTTGTCACCCTCAAGGTTCAGGAACTCATTTGCCGGTACGTTCTCAGGCAGGATGTAACTGCCCTCTGCCCTTAACATTGAGGGGAAGATGATGCAATGAAATACAATATTATCTTTCCCGATGAAGTGAATCATTCTTGTCTCTTCATCCTTCCAGTACTTCTCCCAGTCAGGTGTCAGTTCTCTTGTTGCTGAAATATAACCTATTGGTGCGTCAAACCACACATAGAGAACTTTGCCCCCGGCTCCTTCAACCGGAACAGGTACACCCCAGTCGAGGTCACGACTGACAGCCCTGGGTTGTAACCCCTGATCAAGCCATGATTTGCATTGTCCATATACATTAGATTTCCATTCAGTATGGTCATCAAGGATCCATTTTCTAAGCCATGGTTCATATTTATCAAGAGGCAGATACCAGTGAAGTGTCTCTTTCAATACAGGAGCACTGCCACTAATGGTTGACTTCGGGTTCTTAAGATCAGTGGCACTGAGCGATGTCCCACATTTCTCACACTGATCACCATAGGCATTCTCATTACCACAGAAAGGACATGTACCGGTTATGTACCTGTCGGCCAGAAAACATGATGCTTCTTCATCGTAATACTGGCTTGACATCTTCTCAGTGAACTCACCCTTATCATATAATTTACGGAAGAAAGCAGATGCCGTTTCATAATGAACCTTGTTAGAGGTTCTTGAATATATGTCGAAGGCGATGCCGAAATCCTCAAAAGCCTTTTTATTCAGATAATGGTACCTGTCAACCACCTCCTGTGGTGTTATCCCCTCTTTTCTGGCCTTGAGGGTTATTGGCACACCATGTTCATCAGAGCCGCATATTGAAATGACATCCTCTCCCTTCAGCCTGAGATAACGGGTATAAATGTCAGAAGGCACGTATACTCCTGCAAGGTGACCGATATGAATAGGACCATTAGCATATGGAAGTGCCGATGTAATGAGATGACGTTTATATTTCTTCATCTTAAATGAAATAAGCTTTTAAAAATTCAACCCGGCAAAGATAAGGATTTTACTGCTCTGCTATCACTGATTCTGACCAAAAGCAAGAAGAACCTGATTCATATAGCTTCTTGAAACAGGCACTGTAGCAGGAGTATTTGAATCAAGCTCAATAAGAAGTCCGTCTTTTTCACGTTTGATGAGCTTTACCCTCTCCATATTCACAAGATAAGACCTGTGGCACCTTATAATGGACTCAGCAGCCAGCTCGTCTTCCATTTTTTTCAGAGTGTTTCGTAAAAGGTATTTTGAGACCTTGTTTTGTGAGTTATACCATATGGTAACATAATTGTCACTTCCCTGAAGGTATAGTACATCAGATCTCTTCAGTGATAATCTCAGGGTTCCCTTTTCGTCACGGAAAGGGATCATAACTTTCTGGTTCCCAATATCACCTGTCTCTGTCAGCTGCATTATCCTGGTCTTTTTATCACGCCATGAGAAATAAAGCCAGAGTACAGAGTAGGGCAATAAAATTATAAGCGAGGTGTTTAGTGCAGATTTCTTCAGTGCGAGAAGAAAAGGCCTGCTGTCATTTAGTATTACTAATTCATAGAATGTATAAAACAGAGCCATACATAATATCTCTGCCAGGATCCAGATGAGATACTGGTATAACAGAAGCTGCCGGCCTTTTTTAACAGCATGGTACATAATTATACGGCTGATGACAACAACCAATACACCGGTAAGGATTATACCGCTTGAGTAGAGCAAAAGCTGAAGCTTTGATATGTCATACCATGTCTGGACATTGAATGGAGAATAGATGTTTATAAAGACCAGTGCAAATGCAGAGGTAAACAGTATCAGTCTGACTATATTCTGCTTCTCAGTGAGATACGACGGTAATTTTCTGCTCAGATCCAATGTGTCTGCTTTTAATACAAAGAAACAAAAAAAGGTAATAGAGTTGAGAGTTCATAAAGTTGAAAGTTTATAAAGTTTAAAGTTCCCGGGGTTGAACGTTCATTAAGGATGAATATTTGCGTAAGGCGAAGAATGTATCGTCTTTTGACTTTATATATCCCGCTCCTCAAGACCTGGTAACTTAGTTCCTTTGCTTCAGACTTTAGACTTTCG
>QKCK01000207.1 GCA_003245695.1 Bacteroidota bacterium
ATCAAGGGTAGGCTTTGAGTTGACCGTCAGCGTTACCTGTTGTCCGGACAGACCGGCAAAGTAACTGTATACTTCCCTGTCGGCCCTGACATCAGTATCATTTACCTTCAGCAGGTAGTCTCCCTCATTGATATTCACTCCCGGTTTAGCCAGAGGGGGCCATGTTGAGCGTGACCAGTCTCTTTCACGGTAGATCTTTTTAAACCTGTAAAGTTTATTTTGTGTGTCGATGGTATAATCAGCGCCGAGCATGCCTACGTTTACCTGGTCAGCCTGGCGTTTGCGATCGCCACCATAAACATATGTATGGGAGGTATTAAGTTCACCTATCATCTCCCCGATGACAAATGTGAGGTCCTGACGACATGATGCCTTCTCAAGTAATTTTTTATACTTCTCCCTGACGGCATTCCAGTCCTGCCCGTGCATGCCCGGTTCATAATAGTAATCGCGTTCCATACGCCATGCTTCATTGTATATCTGTTTCCACTCTTTCATGGGGTCATACCAGATCTTCAAATCAGAGAGGCTAACGGGTGAAGGGCTGCCACCTGATGATGGCATGACAGTGACACTGCCATTCTGAAGGTATATCAGTGTCTCACCATTGGATGACAGCCTGTAGTTGTCAATACCTTCAACAAGAGTGTTTTCTTTCCTTGAGCTGAAAGAGTAGGAGCAGAGGTTCATTGGTCCATGGCTGTCAACCTCAAAACGGTTGAAGTTACCCTCACTGGCGTTCAGATAAAAGAGTGATGAGTTATTTAATGACAGGTTTCTGTAGTTGCCATTTTGCAGAGGAAGGGCTTCCACACGGTCAGTAATACCCTGAAAATCTATTTTTACCATTACCGGGGTGGCAGCTTTGCTGGCAGTGCCATTTACTCCCTCTTCGTCACTCTTGTATGGTATTATTGAACCGCCATCTTTTTTGAGAGTGACAGCGTATATCCCTGCCACCTTCCGGTAAACCATCTCCCACTCTATGTCACAGTAGGTAGGATGGAAGATACGGTCAGAGATGAAGATAATATACTCACCATCATCAGAGAATACCGGATTGAAGTCGTGAAACAGTCCGTTACTGATACAGTTTATTGTCTTGTTGTCAAGGCTATAAACATATATCTGATACATAAAGGCATTATTCATTTTGGTATATGCAATAAAACGGCTGTCAGGTGACCATGAATAGTCAAAGATTGATTTTACATCCTGTGAGACATCAACATTTTCGTACTCTTCCTTGTCTACTTTTGTTATCACTTTTGTTGCTATATCAATATAATATAGAGTAAGTGTCTGATCAGTGAAGGCTATCTTTTTACTGTCGGGAGACCATCTGAGGGTATGCCTGTAACCATCTGTATTTGTAGTGAGTTTCACAGCCTCACCTGTTCCATCAGGATTTGCCAGGTATATTTCATACTCACCGCTTTTATCAGAGAGGTAGGCAATCCATTTTCCATCGGGAGACCATACAGCATCTTTATCGCGGGCACCGCAATTATCTGATATGTTTCTCGCAGTCCCATCTTTCAGAGGTACAGTAAAAACCTCTCCCCTGGCTACAATAAGTGCTCTTTTGCCTGATGGAGAGAGGTCAATCCTGTTAATGTCACCACTTATATCTTTCATATATGGGCGTCTCTCTTCCATATCAGCCGGCATCTGAACAGCTATCTTTTCTGTAGCACGTGTGGCTGGATCGAGAGTCCATATCTCTCCACCCTTCTCATATATTATCCTGCCGCTTCCGAAGTCAGGATGAAGAACATCATAGTCAGTATGGTCTGTTACCTTCTCGATCTTACCAGTGTTGGTGTCGCAGGAGTATATGTTGAGTACCCTCTCTCTGTCAGAGCAGAAGTAGATCTTATCACCTATCCACATCGGATGTCTGTCAGATCCGTCATAATTGCTGATATTCTTTTCTTCATTGGTTTTGAGATCATAGATATATATCTCCTGCGCTCTCCCTCCTTTATACCGTTTCCAGGTGGCATTATCCTGGTTATCTTTGTTATAGGCTATCTTTGTGCCATCAGGTGAGAATGACCCGCGGGCGGCATCATACATAATCATCTCTTCAAGGCCTGTTCCGTCAGGGGATATCATATATATCTTCTGATATCTTGATGGGGTGTTTCGCCCGGAGGTGAACATAATCTTCCCGTTGGTCTCATTCCAGCCAAGGACCTCATCGTACCCGGGATGATATGTCAGCCTGGTTATATTACCACCGTTAATGTTCATCACATAGACATCAGGATTACCGTCGTATTCGCCGGTGAAAGCTATCATGCTTCCGTTGGGTGATAATTTTGGGAAGTTCTCACGTCCATCGCTGAAGGTAAGACGTGTAGCTATACCACCTTCGGCAGGTACCTTCCATATGTCACCGCCACTGGCGAAGACTATAGTGTTTTCATATATATCGGGATATTGCATCAGATAACTCTGAGCCGGCACCGTCACCGAGGTCAGCAGAAGGATCATCATAGCTGAAATGGCTGATATGACCCTTCTCTTCTTCAAAAGCTTTTCATGGGTTTTCATAAGGAAAGGAGTTTATGTTTAGTGATTACATAATTGATTTACTCTGGCGTAATTCAAAGTTACTCTTCCCTGAAATGAATCACAAGGGCGGAGTATTAATAAATATTAAATATTGACGTGAGACCTGAAGTTAAGATAAAAGACAAAAGGACAAAGATAAAAGTAAGGCGAGATGAGGAGTGAGGAGTGAGGGATGAGGAGTGAGGAATGAGGAATGAAGGGGAAGACAAAAGCTGAGGAGCTTTGCGACGAAGTCCCGTGAAACGGGAACAAAAGTTGATCTTCAAGGTGTTGATTTATTGATGCGTTTAGTCGTTTAGTCGCTATCAGGTGATTATGGATCCTGCTCCGCGGGAGTTAGCTTCGCTGAGCTCATCCGCTGCTGCACTCCGTTCCTCAGCTTTCGCCTCATAGGATTATACGGTAGAATATTTAGTAAAAGCGTCGAATGGGATGAAGTCGAGATCAGATGCCACCACATTTTCCTGTACCTGTTTCTCTGTCTTTCCACCTGGTATTACAACATGTGCTGCAGGATGTGAGATACAGAACCTAAGGCTTAGCTGAGCATATGAGTAGTCAGGGTATTTATCAAAAAATGGCTGGTATTTTGAGAAGTCGCGGAGGTATCCTGCCATTTTCTCAGGAGAGAGGTTTGATTTGCGGTGGTCGTTATCGCCAAAAACAGTACTTCTGTTGAACTTGCCAGCCAGGAGTCCGAAGAGCAAAGGAATACGGACAATGACTCCGGTACCGTACTTCAGTGCAGTGGGGAAGAGCACCTCTTCAGCCTGTCTCTCCAGAAGGTTATATCTTACCTGTATCACATCAATGAGTTCATGATGACGGTCGAGTATATGTGCTGTGGCTGTCTCCTGAAATGACTGAACACTCCACCCGGCGTGTTTGATCTTTCCGGCCTTCTTTAGTCTTTCAAGTGCCATCCAGGGTTCGTCCCTCTCAAGTATATCGCTATTGGGGCTGTGAAGCTGCAGGATATCAAGAGCCTCAACATTAAGACGTTTAATGCTCTGTTCAGCTGCAAATTCAAGATGTTTTACCGAGTAATCATTATTGATAGGTGTTGTCTTGTGTTTCTGCCCGAGGTAAGGGTAAAAGTTATTGCCTGCTTTGGTGGCTATAACAATATCTTTCCGGTTGCTCCTCTCATCAAGGACCTGTCTGATGAGCTCTTCGGAGTGTCCGAAGCCGTATACATCTGCCGTATCGATGAAGGTTACTCCTGCATCAAGTGCGGCGTGTATTGCCCTGCGTGAATTGTCATCATCAGTATTTCCCCAATCGCGTCCACTGATACCCCATGCTCCAAAGCCCACTGTTGAGATTTCCGGGCCATTCAATCCTAATTTCTTGTATTTCATAATATTAACGGGTTTGTGCATATTATTACGGAACGGCAATGAGATTGGCTCTCTGTCAATCCGGCATATAAATATACGGTTTAGAGTGATAATTGTTCATAAGTTATTGTACTCTCCTGATCTGATTATAAGTATTGAATGATTGTCAACTTGTTCATAAATAGTAAAAAAAGTATTGAAAAAAATAAAAATACGATTAGTGCAGGAGAAGTTTTTTATTCAATTTTGATTTATGTCTGTGAGTTGGTAATCCAACTTTTTTTAATACAAATAAATTGTCCGGAGATTTAGCTATGAAAAAAACGAAATTATTGTGGCTCTTTCTGGGTCTGATAGTGGTAGTTAACCTTACCATCTATCTTTCCCGGTGTTGTGGAGAGGCGACATTAACATTGGTGGGAGACCTTTTCCCTGTCATATGTTCGCTTGTATCTGTATTATGCCTGTTTACTGCGGTAAGGAAGTTCAGGGAATGGGACTTTACCAAGGTGGCATGGCTTATGCTTTTTATTGGCATAGTATTATATTTTATTGCTGAGGTTACCTATGGGTTCCTGGAAATAATCCTTAAGGTTGATATGGCAGTTGTATTCCCGACCCTTGCCGATTACATCTGGTGCATCGGATACATACCTGTTTTTATCGGCCTTATAATGATGATTTCAGGATACCGCAAAAGTGGTTTTCCAATGGGGAACTATAAGGTTTATGGTATCATGGGACCGTTACTTCTGTTGTTGCTTTCACTGGTGATAATCTTTCTGCTGGTGCCTATTATAAAGGATACTGAAACCACTGGTATAGCAAAGTTCTTTTATCTTTTCTACCCAATAGGGGATCTGTTTATTGTCTTTCCGGCAATAATACTGGTATATATTACCAGTCTTTTTGGCCGTGGATTCATATCCAGACCATGGAAATTACTGGCTCTTGGTTTTATCTTTTTTACCGTTTCTGATCTTCTCTATTCTTACCTTGACTGGCTTGGCAAGTATGACACCGGGAATATAATAGATGTTGGCTGGAATATAGGATATCTTCTTATAGGCCTGGGGGGGATATACCAGGTAGAAATGATAGAATCACTAAACGAAGTCAGGTAATGAAAGTATATAATAATGTATGTGCGCAGCGAATCTATGAATTACTGGCGCCAATGATAGGCGATTTAATGGCACGGGGTACCATCAGATCAAAAGCTAACTTTATTGGATTGACAGAGGAGACTATCTCTTCTGGTGATCTGCCAAGGCTTGCGGCAGAGATAAAAAAGGGTCTTGTAGTTTTTCTGGGTTCCGACGGGGCTGAGAAACTTGCGATGAAAATATCACAGATATGTTAAACTGTCAGAAAATAAAAGTGAGATTTTCGCAATGAGGATCCCCGGGTAATAGGTTGTCGTTGGGAAACGGTGATCATTATAGTTAGAGAATTACGGGGACCTCATCATTTAAATGAGTTGAGAAATAACCAGGTAAAAATCTGATCAAATGAAAAAGAAATATCTGTTAATACTATCTGTTGTAGTGTTGTTGCTGGGTACTACTTCGATACAGTCATATTCATCCTCTCTTCCTGTT
Organism: Bacteroidota bacterium; assembly: GCA_003245695.1. Taxonomy (GTDB): domain Bacteria; phylum Bacteroidota; class Bacteroidia; order Bacteroidales; family VadinHA17; genus SR-FBR-E99. The sequence continues at coordinate 5,522 of QKCK01000207.1, forward strand.
GTTGAAGAGGACACAGTACCCTCTTTAAGCTTTAGTCTTAATGCTGATATTGTCAGCCGTTATATCTGGAGAGGTCTTCCTTTAAGCCAGAATCCCAATATACAGCCATATGCTTCTATGACATACAGGAATGTTACTTTCGGTGCCTGGGGCTCATATGCCATTTCAGAGCCATATGCTGAGGTAGATCTCTTTCTTTCATGGGATGTAGGAGCATTTACTCTGACACTAAATGACTATTACAATGAAGATGAGACAGACATGTCAGTGAACAATTACTTTCAGTTTTCAGACCGTGATACAATTGTTACTCCGCACTCACTTGAGGGGCAGATAACCTTCAATGGCACTGATGGTTTTCCGCTGTCACTGACACTGGCTACATTCTTTTACGGTAACGACAGGAATGAAGACAACAAAAACTACTTTTCCACCTACCTTGAGCTTGGATATGAGCATAGCATCGGAGAGAATACTCTCTCATGGTTTCTCGGGGGCACTGTGAATGAGGGTTTTTATGCTGATAAGGCTGCTGTGGTTAATATGGGAGTGACTGCTTCACGTGAACTGAAATTCTCAGAATCATTCACAATGCCTGTCTCTGCATCACTGATACTTAATCCAGATGCAAAGGATATCTTTTTTGTCTTCAGTCTTACATTCTGATTCCGGCATACAGCAGATACTATCTGAAACCGAATATCAGAGGGAAGGCAAAGACCACAAACAGTGTCCAAAAGGCATATACAGGCAGGAACCTTACAATGGTTTTTTCAACTCTTGTGTGGCTCTCACCTCTGAAGATGACTTTGAAGAGATCAAGCATTATCATTGTCAGGTGAACAAACACCAGGATATTTAGTCCCAGGACAGCGCTTTTATTAGGGCTGAAGCCGAACTCGCCCAGCCTGTATACTATTGCTGAGAGGGTGATGATGTTGATGATAAGACTGACAACAGAGAGCAAGAAGAGTATAATAATGTTGAAGCGTTTTGGTTTGGCTGATGAGATGCCTGCAGTTGAAAATGCAATGATAGCCATCACAGCAATAAGCATAATATTAAACAACAGCAGGAAGTTTCTGTCGCTGTAAGGATTCTTGCCTGATATGGGGATGCTGGCCAGGAATATTACGAGTGTAATCAGCACCAACGGACTGAAGACAGATGCAATAACAGGGGCTATTTTGTTAGTCAGGGATGGGTAGTTATTGATAAAGAAGTTAGCTACCAGAGGGACTGAGGCAACACCCCATATTGCGATGTTATCCATCAGAAAGCTTTCAGCATTCATTCCTATAGCTGAGAAGAGACCCATTGTGATGGCCAGCAGGGCTACGCCTGCTATAAGAATGAGGCCTCCGAGGATAGCCAGGTCGCCATTGTATCTGATATAATCAACACGTGCCGGCATATCTTTCATCCTGAAGCCAATAAAAATGACGCCATAAATAAACCAAAGCATAAAGGGCAGATGGATATAAGCAAGGTTTACCGAGTCTCTGTTTGCCCCATAGGGGAGGAGGTTAATAAAGAGACATGGTATCATGAATGCCAGTGAAAGGAAGATAAGCTTCCATGTCACTGTTATGTTCCGGGTGATGAAAGTATATAATGAGAGGCCAAAGAAAAAGATGAGGCCAAGGTTTCTTTCATAAAAGAGAGTGTTTTTCTCATCAAAGCCAAGTATATCGGGTATCCGTACAAGTATGCCTGCAATGATGATTGTAATAAAAAGAGATATCAGATCTCTTTTTTTCACTTTGCTGTGAGGTTCCTCTCTCTTTTCAAAGTCGAGGCGTGCCTTCCAGAACCTTGCCAATGGTTGTTCAGATATCTCAGGCCATATCCCGGCAAAGGCTGTCTCAAAAGCCTTTCTGTCATCCCTGAATAGTCTTTCCAACTCTTCCGGATTGTCAATGTTCTGCTTTATTCTGATGTCTTCCATGATGTGTCGATTTTTATTCAAGATACAAAAAGGAGAGAAATAGGTTTGTTATCAGGAAGTATCGTGATTATCACGGAGATATCACCGAGTTTGCCACAGAACATTCCGTGTCGCTATGCATAGATATACCCGGGTAAACGGGATACCATGATCCTCCGGGGTTATTACGTATGATGCAGCTGTCTATTATAATGTTTCCGGTATGGTCATTGGTAACAAAGAAAACAGCGCCTCCGTATTCATTGACTCTGTTGTTTTCAATGACAGATCCAAGTAATTTCAGGGTCATAGTGTTACCGTCATTGTATACAGCGCCTCCGCTTCCTCCGCCGGGGGTCCCTGTTCTGGCCGGATTACCGCCGTTGCCTATTGCTCTGTTAAACGAGAAAAGAGAGTTTATTATGGTCCATGATACGCCTATGCTACTCAGTGCGCCTCCATTTGATCCGAAGTTACCGTAGCCATCTGCGCCACCAAAAGTACAGTTGACAATATAGACAGGCTGATTGTTGTATTGACTGAATACTCTGAGTGCTCCGCCGCCGACGTCAGGGCCGAGGCTGTCGCAGCCGTTGTTAAAGAAGCGGCAGTTAACAGCTTTGAATCGTCCGCCGCGCACCCAAATGGCACCACCGCCATCATATTCCTCTTCAGCTGTGGAGTTGCCATCGGCAAAGGTGATATTCTGCACAGTAAGCCTTGGGTGATCCTGGTTCTGGCAGTGCGATGTAGTCCAAACCTGGTTCTGATCGCAGGTATTCATATAAAGGATGCGGCTTCTGCCGCCACCGCTGAGGGTGACAAGTCCGCCGCCGTCAATGACAACATCGGGGTCGGCATTATTGAATACCTTTGCCGGCCTGTCAAGGGTGATAGTCACGGGGTCAGGGCCACAGTCAAACACTATTGTGCCACCATCTTCAACAGCAGCAATAAATGCCTCTGCCGTGCAGCTTTCAGGCGTGCCATTGCCAATGACGTGGTCAGGAGATGAGACGTCTTCAGGGGCTGCTTCCAGGGGAACAGGATAATGACTGTCTGTGTTGCCGGCAGGGGGCCCATCCTCAGGGTTTGCCAGAGGGTTATGAAAATGAGCGTACTGAACAACAGTATCGCCCTCACATCGTATGATCATGACGCAAACAGCCGCTATCAACAGTAGTACTGTTCCTCTCTTTATGCCCCTGGTATATAGGTTTCTTTGCATAGAAATTCCTTTATAGGATCAGGTGGAATTACCGGTGATGAGCCGGGAATAAACATAACGTAAAACAAAAACCCCTGTCGCACAGGGGTTCTGTTGATACAAAAAATGGATTATTTCTTTTCTTCTTTCTTTCTCATGGGGACAATACCTGCCATCTCACCAACAAGGTTGATGAGGTCACTGCCTTCAGGTACTACAATCTTTGCATTGTCTCTGAGAGAGGTCTCAACAGCTTCAAGCCGTCTTA
>QKCK01000004.1 GCA_003245695.1 Bacteroidota bacterium
ACCAATGCAAAGATTTTATGTTGCAGTTCATCTAACGCATTTCGAACATCAGTCGCTGGCAAAGCTAGAGTTTTAGATAATGAATTAACGCTTGCTCCTACGTCACACTCGCTTGCAATATAGTAGGGGGCGTTTCCTCCTCCCCTATCTCATTGTTTGTATAGTGATGATTGCCTGGGTATCGTTTGCTGTAGCTTATAACAAAAAATACCTGAGCGGGATTTTCCTTACCGATATATATCCCATATGGAAACTTGACACAGACAGCATTAAGGAGATCTGGAGATCGCTGCGAAAAGAACTTCTCCCTGCATATTTCTCAAGTAAACCACTCTATTTATTGCTCCTCCTCTTCTTTACTCTGCTGGCCTTTTACAAAAGGACAAACAGAAATATGCTTCTGTTTACATCCCTTGTCTTTGCGGGTGCAGTTGCCTATATACTTTTGTTTTTCCAGGCCTTTACTGTTCACGATTACTATCTGACTAACCTTTTGATTTTTATACCATTGCCTGTTATCACAGCGTTGGATCTAATAAAACGCAATTACCACAAACTGTTCCGGAGCATTATTATGAAGAGTGTTGCTGCTGCGGCACTTCTGCTACTCATGTATCACACTGCTGTTATTAACAGAATGAAATACTCAATGTCAGACCCGTTTGTTAAAACCAACCATATTGTCGGAAAAAGTACTGTTGACCTGTGGGACTGGTATCACTGGGACTATAACAACCATATGAAGGCATATGAAACCATCACCCCATACCTCAGAGAGATAGGCATAACAAAAGAGGACCGTGTACTAAGCCTTCCAGATGCAAGTATCAACATTTCACTTTATTTAATGGACCAGAAAGGTTTTACCAATTTTGGATACGGCAATCTGCCAATGAATGAGAGAATTGAGCTTTATAAACGAAATGGCGTTGGTTTTCTTGTAGCTGATACAGCCTTTATCAATAAGGAAACAGAACTAAAAAAGTACCTGAATGAAAAGAGAGGAAGCTATATGAACCTCGATATATATACGCTCAGATAAGACTAAAAAATACCACAATTTCATACCTGCTTCACAATTATGTAGAGATTGCCATCAGGATAATATCATGATTATCACAAACTGATCAACAGCAGATTATGACAATACGCTTTTATGTGATTTTTTATTTTAATTTCTTTAGTTAAACAACTAAATAAATGCTTTTGGCCTGCTTTTTGGATTGCTGATATTTTGTTTAATGTTTGCTAAAAAAATCAATAGTTATGAAGAAAAAGAAATTACCGTTCTTGCTGTTGCTATTGTTTACAACAGTCATACACGGACAAGACAAGAAACCGCTCTCAATTTCCGTAAATGCGGGAATCTCATCCATTTATGGAGAAGCTACTGAATTTGATTTCATAAGAGAAAGTGCCTCTGATTATTATGATGATTATTATGATTATGATTACTATGACTACTCATATGCCAGTAGCATAAACAACCTTATTACAGTATATAATGCCGGCATTACACTGGAGAAAGAGATAGTAAACAAATTAAGTTTTATCTCCGGTATCAGTTATAGCAGGATTGTCTCGCAAATGGGTAGTAAAGAGGCATCATCAAATGACTACTTCTTCCTTCTTTATTCGGTAAGCGGAACAACTACTGAGTTTCTGAAAGCCAATGGTATTATACAGAATAATGATTTCATCGGGATTCCCATTGAGGCAAAATATTATACGTCGCATCACTTTGTCTGCTTCTTCGTAAAGCTCGGAGGAATAATGAATTACCGAATAAACACAAACACAGACATAGTCTTCTCCAATTCAGCGATGGAACAATACGAGGACGTTATGGCAGAGAAGATCAAGCCGGCTGACAGGTTCAATGCCTTTGTATATGGAGGGGCAGGATTGAGAATAGGCCGCGACGACTCACCTTCAGTCTCGGTTGAGATACATAACCCGATCCTGGCTGTAAATCCTGATTCGTTCTCCTTTATCAAACCTGAATACGGAATGGGTTTACAGGTTTCATTCACAATCCCGTTGAACAACAAAAAATAAAAATCATGAAAAAGCTATTACTGGTGTTACCCATTATACTCTCCATCGCTGGCTGCAGTTCAGATTACGAGCTTAATAAATCAGTTTATATCTATGATGATGAATTCCCTGATCTTCCTGCTTATACAGAATGGGGATATAATACTTTCGGAGCATATTATGACAGGGAAGTATTCATCTCCAATGAGAAGGTTCCTGCAAAAATCGTTGTAAGCAATAACACAACTGCTTTCGCACTTTACGGGGAGTTAGAAAGTGACAGTTATGAAGAGACATCTGTGAAATTTGTGCTTTCAGGCTTTAACCCGGCAGGGTATGTTGATCTGGTAAGTCTGAATGATTCGGTTATAGATTTACCCGATTCCGGGTGCAAGGTATGCATTACGCGCTTCGGAATAGAAGATACCCTTGATATTATAAGTGGAAAACTACAGATTAAAAGAGCCCAGCACCTGCTTGTGGATAAGAAATCTGTAGAAGCAATACTCTCAGGATTTTTTGAGTTCAGGGCTATTTATAATACAGAACCTATAACTTTGTCAGAAGGACGATTTGATGTTGGAATAAACAAGAATAATTTCTATTTGCTACAATAGACAGTGATGGATAAAAAAGAGTGTATTAAGTTCGCTAATGAGAGCCCTGTATGTTTTCTGGCGACCTCTGATGGTGACCAGCCACGCATGGCGAAGCCCATTTCTGGACTATGGAAAATAATCTGAAAGCTAAAGAGATAATAAAATACTAAAAGACAACCCTAACCTATGAAATCAGCTCCTTTTATTTTTTTGTTCCTCTCACTTCTTTTATCTGAGTTGAACGTATCAGCATGCACAACCTTTATCATCTCAGGTAAGATCACTCCTGACGGTAAGCCTATCCTTTTCAAACACAGGGATACAGATATAATGGACAATTCGCTTGTGTTTTTCAGTGATGGAAAATATGATTATATAGGACTTGTTACAGGCGATAAAAACTGGGACAGGATGGTATGGGGAGGATATAACAGTACTGGCTTTGCCATAATGAATTCAGCCGCCTATAATAATAACTCAGGTGATACCACCAGATTTATGGATCAGGAAGGGGTGGTGATGAAGCTTGCTTTACAGTCATGCAGGACTATTGCTGACTTTGAAAGAATGCTTGACTCACTTCCAAAGCCCCTTGGAGTAGACGCAAACTTCGGGGTGATTGATGCTTATGGAGGCGCAGCATATTACGAAACCGGCAACTACAGGTATGTGAAATATGACGTCAATGATCCGGCCACAGCACCCGATGGCTTTCTGATAAGAACTAATCACTCAATGAGTGGCAATCTGAAAGAAGGATATGGATTCAACAGGTATAATATTGCCATGAAAGCCATGGGTGAGGCTATCGCTTCCGGATCACTTACTCCTGCATACCTCATCAACAGTTTTTCAAGAAACCTGACCCATGCACTGACAAAGATTGACATGAAAGAGAATTTACCTGATGGTGACGGCTCTGACTTCAGATTCTTCATAGACTTTATTCCCAGGTATATCTCCGCATCATCAATCATGGTTGTAGGAGCCGGCGAACCGAAACAGGCAAAAGATGTTGTCATGTATTCCGTCCTGGGTTTTCCGCTCACCTCCATAGCTGTTCCCGTATTCATTGAAGGGGGTTCAACCTTACCGGGAGTTGTGACAATGGGAGAAAACTTGCATTCACCTCTGTGCGACGCAGCACTGTCAATGAAAGACAAGTGTTTTCAGAATACCAACGATGGTGGAAAGAATTATATTGATCTTTCACTTTTGATAAATGCAAAGGACAATGGCTTCATGCAACTTTTGAACCCGATTGAGAAAGAGGTGTTTGAAAAATCTGATGAACTGATTGCAGGCATTAACACCGGTAAAAAAGGGAAGAGAGAGATTCAATCATTTTATAAATGGCTCGATGAATATCTTGCTGAAGCCTATCAGGATAAGGTTGGAATAAAACTGTTTGAATAGGAAAATGGTTTTTCATTGAAAAATTCAGATATTTACCTAAATAAATGAACCTAGTATGTCACTTGAGAAATTCAAAGAAGAGATAAAAGCATCATATTCATATTCAGGCAGGAGTGTAATGCTTGGTGGTGCTGTCTATGACAAAAAGGCGGTTGCAGGAACAGCAATCAATATGCCCTTATCAACTGTCAACAGGCACGGACTTATTGCCGGAGCAACAGGAACGGGTAAGACAAAGTCTATACAAAGGTTTGCTGAGTCACTCTCTGAACAGGGTGTAGGTGTTCTCTTAATGGATATTAAAGGTGATGTCAGTGGTATCTCAAAAGCTGGAGTGGCAAATGAGAAGATCATTGAAAGGATGAGACTTATTGAAGCTGAATGGTCTCCCTGCGAATATCCGACAGAGCTCATGACTATCTCAAATGAGAATGGGTTAAGACTGCGTGCCACTGTCTCTGAGTTTGGTCCGGTACTCTTCTCCAAGATTCTGGAACTGAATGACAACCAGGAAGGAGCTGTAGCTATTATCTTTAAATACTGTGATGATAAAAAACTACCTCTCCTTGACATCAAAGACTTCAGGGCGGTTCTGCAACATATTTCTGAAGGTGAAGGTAAGAAAGAGGTGGAACAGAACTATGGTTCAATCTCACCTGCCACATCAGGTGTCATAATGAGAAAACTCCTTGAGCTGGAGATACAGGGCGGTGACAAGTTCTTCGGTGAAAAATCATTTGAGGTGGAGGACCTGCTTCTGAAGGACAACCAGGGAAGGGGTCAGATAAGTATTATAAGACTCACTGATATACAGGACAGGCCAAAACTGTTCTCTACCTTTATGCTATGCCTACTGGCTGAGATCTACAGCAAGTTTCCGGAGATAGGTGATAAGAAAGAGCCGAAACTTGTTGTCTTCATAGATGAGGCACACCTAATCTTTAAAGAGGCATCAAGTGCACTGTTACAGCAGATAGAGACAATAATCAAGCTCATCAGGAGCAAAGGGGTAGGAATATATTTCTGCACCCAGGCTCCCACAGATATACCTGATATTATTCTCAGCCAGCTCGGGACAAAGATACAACATGCATTAAGAGCATTCACTGCCAAAGACCGCAAGGATATTAAACTTGTTGCTGAAAACTTCCCGGTGACAGATTATTATAACACCGATCAGCTTATAACTGAGTTGGGTATTGGAGAGGCAATAGTGACTGTGCTGAATGAAAAGGGGTCACCTACGCCTCTTGTACATACCATGATGTGCGCCCCACGTTCAAGAATGGATGTTCTTACACCTGATGAGATTGAGATGAAGGTAGCCTCCTCACCTCTTGCCCGCATCTATAACGAAGAGATTGACCGCGTTAGTGCCTATGAGATCCTAAAGCAGAAAATGGAAGTGCCGGAGCAGGTGGCAGAGCCCCTTGAAAACAGGAAAGCACATGAAAGAGAGACTGAACGTGCCTCCGATATAAGCGATACAATCAGGTCAATTGCAAAAAGCAATGTCACAAAAATGGTAGTGCGCGAAGTAACACGAGGCCTGCTTGGTGTGCTTATCGGAAAACCTGTAAGATCAACAAGAAGAAGATACTGATTACCTCACTCCTTCCGGTACCACTGCTGGCTGTAATATATATTGAATGCAATATAATCGGCAATTCTCTTTGCAAATGTCATATTAATGAGTGAGTCAGTTAGTTCTCTAAGCTGATCCAATGCAGGCCCTATAAGCTCACTCAGAAGTACAGACGTCCCATCATCGAAAGTAAGCAGTATATCCCTGTGATGACATATTGAGCCGTCACCATCGTTCTCATCAACAAACTCAGCTGCGTGCTGCTGAAGAACATCATCAAGGAACACCTGGATCGAGTCAATGCCGGTTGTGCGCTTTATATCAACATTCCCTATTGAAAGAGTATACTCCCGCTCTGAACAACGGTCGTCAGACCTGATAAACAGGAGTGACTCGCTGAGAAGGGTGTCTGACTCATCTCTGAGGGCAAATTCTCTTATTACAGTGTCGCCAGCCTGATAGAAGGCAGATATTGCATACCCCTCCGGAAAGGTATACTCAGAAAGAGAGCCGGCTCCATTATGGATATCACCCTCACTGGTTATTGCCAACGAACCTATGCCAACTGAATCTAATAGGAAAGAGGCATTAAAGCCATAATCAAATTTATCCCATAAAGTGAAATAGTAATGATACTCTGAGGCCAGCATAATAAAATTGTTTTTCAATACAGTATCACACTTCTGATAGGTACGTAAATGTACAGGATGCCAGACAAATTTTGAAGGAAGCATTACTATCAGACTATCACTGTCACCTGTCCGCTCAAAAAGCCTGTAGTTATTCTGATGTCTGCAGTAATGAAGAGTATCAGGCATATACTCATATATACCGCCTATAAGATCAAGTGTTATACTGTCTCTATATCCTTCATCAGACTTCTCATAATCATCTGAAAGAACAATGAGCTGATAAGCCTGTGAGAGTGAGATATCATCAAGAGCCAGTTTTATGTTCTGAACACTCTTCTCAAGAGAAACCTTCAGATCAGCTCCGCTATCCGAAGTATCTACCCTGTTGCAGCTCCAGCATAACAAGCTGAGAAGAATTGCAATGACTGTAATACGTCGTTTCATAGCTATTAAGTTTTTGAGTTATTCAGTTTTTGAGTCAGATAATGTAAGATTAAAATGTTACAACATGAATAAAAAAAAATAAAAAAATAATATTGCCATAGCGATGTTTTGCTACTTTTATTTTTTTAAAAATATAGGAAAATGAAAAGAATTTTATCTGCGTTGGGTTTAATGATTCTTGCAACTGCTCTCTTATGTTCACAGGATCATAAAGGCAAATGTTTCAAAAAAGAGAAGGGTGATATGAAATCTTTAAATTTCATTGCACACAGGGGTGAGTCTGCCATTGCACCAGAGAATACTATGGCTTCCTTCAGGCAGGCCTGGGCACTTGATGCTGACGGGGCAGAATGCGATATACACCTTACTAAAGACAACCGTATAGTAATAATCCACGATGACAACACAAAGAGGACATCGGGTGTAGATATGGAGATAAGCAGCTCACTCTCCGGTGATCTCAGGAAAATTGACGTTGGCTCGTTTAAGGATACCCTGTACAGGAATGAAATAATACCTTTCCTTGAAGAAGCGATTAGCATTATCCCTGAGAAAAAGTTTTTTGTGATTGAGATAAAATGTGGAACAGAAGTAATCCCCTATCTCAAAAAAGTGCTTGACGACTCACAGAAAAAAGATCAGATTAAGCTTATCTCATTTGGTTGGGAGGTGATTCTTGAAGCCAAGAAAGAATTCCCTGAAATACCATGTTACTGGCTTTCCAGTAAGAAAGAGACGCTTTTGCAGAAGATGGACGAAGCTGCTGCTGCAGGACTTGATGGTGTTGACCTTAAGTATTCACTGGTCGACAGTGAAGTAATGAAGAAGGCTGCTGAACTTAATCTTGACATTATTACCTGGACCGTCGATGACCCACAGGAAGCTAAAAGACTTACAGATCTTGGTGTGAAATCATTTACCACCAACAACACACAAAAACTTGAAGAAGAACTGACGAAGCTTTTTTAAGATATAAAAAAGGAGTTTAGAAATATACTTCCGAAATGTGCAAAGAAATACGGGAAAAACTATGTAGCTATCGTCTCTCAGGTTGAAGCAGATGAGTAACAGGAAACTACGCAAAGGCATAAAGAGGATCTGTAATCTGCCATTTAACAAGTACCTGCTCAAATATGTTTTAAACAAGCTAAGGTTCCTTCTGTTAAAGATAACCAGGTCACTTTCTGTAGCATACCCATCTACTGTAATGATTGAGCTGGGAAACCATTGTAACCTCAGTTGTACTACCTGCCCCAGGGAGTATGATTATGGCAGGGCTATGGATAAAGGATTTATGCCGGTTGATGAGGCCAGGAAAGTGATAGATGAGTTATGGCCTTATCTCGACTCAATTGGTCTGACAGGTATGGGAGAGACCTTCATGTATGAAGATCTTGAAGAGGTAGTTGATTACATAAGGTCAAAGAACCGTGGTATTATTATCTCTGTTTCTACAAACGCCGTGTTGCCTGGTTTTATCAAAAAGGTATCTCCCCTGATAAATAAAATTGACACCATTCAGATATCAATAGATGGATTAGGTGACACTTATGAACGAATAAGGTTAAATGCCGGTTTTAACAGGCTTTCTCAGAATCTTGATGAACTGGCCGCTATATGCAATGGGTCAGACACCATTCTGATGCTGAATATGGTTGTTACAAAAGAGAACTACCATCAGATGGCTGAGATGGTAAAATTCTCTCAGGAAAAAGGAATCACCTACATGGATTTTACCCTTTTTAACCTTGCTTCAGTAACAGGTATTGATGCTGAATATTATGAATTTTATAATTCTCCAGAGTTCATCAATTCTCTCTGCGAGCTAAAGAGGGAGTCTGCTTTGAGAAAAAAGGTGAAGGTAACATTGAGAGATTTTAACGGTGAGAAGGGTTTTAGAAGATGCCCATTTCCATGGACACACTTTTATATATGTC
>QKCK01000322.1 GCA_003245695.1 Bacteroidota bacterium
ACCAGGAGTTTTTCTGAAATATGAGATATTGATTTATATATTGATAATACCTGGTTTTGTTATGATGACAATAAGATTCATCAACAGGGTTTTGAAAAAAGAGAATCAATGTTAGTTCATAAATACATGATTATAAGACCGGTAATATTGATTCAACATATGTGCTATAGATACAGATTAGCAGGTAATAACCCTCTTAATAGCTGGCTGGAAAAGATTGGTCTTAACCAGGTGTAAAGAGGTATTGAATGTTTCTAAATGGTAGTATCAATATGAAAAAAGAAAGCATACCGTTTCAGACAATTGACTGGGACTCTGTTGCAAAAACCGAACACAGAGGTGAACGGGGAACGTCATTCTGGCAGACTGTTCAGTTTGCAGGATTAAGAGTGCGTATCGTTGAGTATTCAGCGGGTTATACGGCTGATCATTGGTGTACGAAAGGACATATTGTTCATTGCCTCGATGGTGAATTTATTAGTGAGCTTAAAAATGGTGATAGATTCAATTTGAAAAAAGGTATGTCTTATATTGTTTCCGATGAGATGAGCTCGCATCGTTCTACAACTGAGAATGGAGTGAAACTGATGATTATTGACGGAGATTTTCTGTAGCATGTAACTGAAAATAAGTAAATAACAGGCAATCTTAAAATTATGATGGAAATGTAAACTGTAATTCTGCTTATGGTAACCTTGTTGCCCCTGGATGATCGTTTTACTATTTATCAGTTAACCACTGAACAGGAGATGTCATCTGAAATAAGCCATTCGGCATTTTACTCGATGACCAGAACAGATGATGAGGTCTCAATTGTCGTTATCAGGAACTGATATACTGTTGACAGAAAAGGCATGCTTGATGTATAGAAAAAAAATACCGGACACGCCAGAAAGCATATCCGATGAAATACAAACCTGAAAACTAACGCCAGAATAAGTCAGAGACGAAACAGTTCTTCAATCTTATTCAGAATAATCAGAACAACTCATTTCCCTGTTTAATCAATCAGATTCTGAAGATCTCTTTCTCTAATCCACATTATACCAGGCTCAGCTGCAAGCGCCTTGTCATAGTATATCTGGGAAGTTATTTTGTCGCCTGCCTTCATATAGGCATTGCCTATTATTACAAGCAGACTCAGGTAGTTCCAGTCTTTGTTTATTCCTGTATTCTCTGATTCAAACAGGCTGAGGGCTTTAAGATAGTATTCCATGGCTTTCGTTTTTGACCCGCCGAATGCCTCTGGCATATAGTAAAGGCAGTTACCATACTGGATATACCCCAAGGGGTTTGTCTTGTCAATGCTTATTGCCAGTTCAGCACAGTGAATGCTTTTGGGACCATAAACCGGTGATTTTAGTGCATTAAGACTTATCCTGAAGCCATAGAATGCTGATTTGTAAGAGTTTGTATATGAGGGTTTAAATGACCTTGACTCAAGTATCTTTATATTCTTCTCAGCAAGAGAGAGATATCTTTCGGCTTCTTTCTTGCGTTTAACTCCCAGGCACCATCCTATATATCCATATTGATAGTTTACCAGCTCAAGTGTGAAATCATCCGATTTGGTACTTTCCAGACTCATTTTGTCAATAGTCTGTTTCCATATCTTCATGTCATTGCTGATAAATGCATTGTATATATCTGACTTGTAATCAGCATAGACTCCACATATGCATGTATACAAAAAGAATACTGTCAATATATTTTTCTTCTTTTGCATATTCAATATCTATGACATTTTCATCGGGTTCGACTAGGTGTCGTTTATAGGAACAGGAGTTGTCTCATCTATTTCAAAAAGGCTTCTACCTGATCCCATGGCAATACACCAGCATCAGCTGCCCACCTGGTGTATGCTTTGTTAAGTCTGCGGACTAATGCCGGATGTTTGCCGGCTACATTATGAGATTCACTACGGTCTTCAACCACATCATACAGTTCCCACGGATCATTGTAAAAGCCTACCATCTTCCATCGCCCTAAACGTATCATTCTGTTGCCTTCATGTTCGCCAAAAACCGGGCTGGTGTGGATTGGCGTATCCTGACCCTGTAGTAATCCTTTCAGACTGCGCCCATCACTGTCAGGTACCTCTTTGCCATTTTTTATATCCGGCCGGGTTGCTCCTGCAAGATCAACACATGTCATGGTGATGTCAGGCAGAAACCCGTATTCTGTAATGATACTGTTGTTCATAGAAGAATTGATGCCTGATGGCCAGTGAATAATGAGAGGTGTCTGGATTCCTCCCTGGTGCATGAAGTGTTTGTATTCACGGAACGGAGTGTTTGTGAAGGTAGCCCATGCCCGTCCGTAATTCTTTCCACCCTTTCCATAAATACCCAGGTCTTCGATGTTGAAATTCCCAAGGGCAGGACTCTCAGCCTCACCACCGTTGTCTGAGAGGAAGAATATTATGGTGTTATCTAACTCGCCTGTCTTACGAAGAGCCTCTATAAGCCTTCCCACATTCTGGTCAACACGGTCAACCAGAGCTGCATATGTAGCCATAATGGCATCCATTGCATCTTTCTGCTCCGGGGTTAGTGACTCCCATGATGGCACTGCCTCTCCCTTGCTGCCGAGTCTTTCACTTGGCCCGGGCCGTGGTGCGAGAACAGTATTCTCAGGTACAATACCCATCTCTTTCTGACGGGTTAGCACACTGTCACGGAGAATGTCCCAGCCAGCCATAAACCTGCCCCGGTATCTCTCATAATCCTCAGGCATAGCCTGCATTGGGAAGTGAGGAGCATTAAAAGCCAGATAGAGAAAAAAAGGCGTCGAATCTTTCTCCATGTCATGATCTGCAAGAAACTGTATTGCTTCAGTGGTGAAGGCATCTGTAGTGTAATAACGCTCACCTGATGGCTCAATATTAATATTCCCGGAACGAAGATCATCAGGATGATAATAGTCTTGTGTGCCGCCAAGAAAACCATAGAAACGATCAAAGCCACGCTGAAGCGGCCAGGTGGCAGTGTCACTTGATCCTACATGCCATTTACCCGACATGTAAGTGCTGTAACCCGCACTCTTCATCATCTCAGGTAAAGTAGGTATATTTTCCCCAAGGTATCCCTGATAGGCATAGGGTCTTACTTTAGCATTAACCTTTAGCCTTTCATCTTTTTTTGTGCGTTTTGCAGCCATGAAACCCATACCGGCCTCCTGCGGATAAAGGCCGGTGAGAAGCATGGCCCTCGACGGACATGACCTGGCAGTGTTGCAAAACTGATTGAATCTTACACCCTTTTCTGCCAGACTGTCAATGTTTGGCGTCTCAACCAACCCACCGTAACAATCTATTGTTGAAAAGCCAAGGTCATCAACAAGAATAATAATAATATTGGGTCTGACGCTCTGTGAGAAGAGCGGAACGGATGTTGCCAGACCTGCTACCAGTATCCACGCTATAAATCGCTTGCGAAGAGATTCTGCTGCTTTTCGTATCATAAAATGCGGTTTGGTTGTGATAGTGCTTTTTATTGTATTCAGGGATATTACTGTAATAATATCTTCTTATTTGATTTACTTTTATTGATTCATATGACAAATAAGATAAATCACAGTAATTTGTAAAGTTAATTTTTAAATAGTAGAAAGCAAGAGTCCTATAGATGTATTGTAGGAGATTCTTTACTATATAAATATTAGAATTGCAGGGAATGTAAAATCTGTATATTGCCGTGCTCACTTCCGGTTTTTATCGAGTTTTAAATCAGATGGATGTTATATTCTCAATTCTTGCTGGAGCAGCTTCTCATCTGTTTTGGGATGGCTTTACTATTAATATTGCTTGTTTCGTTAAGATGATCCCTGCATTGTCAGGTACGATTGCTAATGCTGACATACAGATACCAGTCTGCAAAATCTTACAGCATTCAAGCACTTTTATTGGTGGTTTCGTGATTGCCGGCTATAGAGTATTATGAAGAAGCCTCTTTCGGCCTGAGGAATTTTAGTATTATTTCTGTGTAAACTGACCCTTTGTCACCCAAAGTACAACGTCATCAGAGAGAGGTTTTACATCTGATTTAAAGTAACCCACGAGCTTTCCGTTTTCATCGATAAGGTATTTTTGGAAGTTCCATTTTACCTCTGAGTCGAGGACGCCGTTTTTGCTCTTCTGTGTCAGCCACTGATATAGCGGATGCATGTCGCTACCCTTGACTGAAATCTTTGCCATCATCGGAAAGGTCACATTGTACTTGCTGGAACAGAATGTCTTTATCTCCTGGTTTGATCCCGGTTCCTGGTTCATGAAGTTGTTTGCCGGAAACCCTACAATCACAAACTTATCGCCTCCATAAGCCATATACAGGTATTCGAGGTCCTTATACTGGGGTGTGAACCCACATTTAGAAGCAGTATTAACTATCATTATCTTTTTCCCTTTCAGTTCAGATAACTTAAACTGCTGCCCGTCAATAGTCTCAACGGTGAAGTCATAAACAGACTTCTGGGAAAAAAGTGGTGATACTCCTATCATCAGGAAAGCTATAAGTGAAAATATTTTTGTTTTCATTGTTCTTGTTTTAGAATTGTTTTCTATACTCCAGGCTGATATCTTTTTAACCTGATTATCAGTCCGTAATATTAATTATCTCTGACAACAATAACAATAGTGATGCCAAACTGTTTTTAATTATTTAAAGAAAATTTGAATTAAAGTTGAAATTCCGAAAACTCTTTATATTTTTGCACAACTTTTTCGGGGTATAGCGCAGTCCGGTCCCACCGCACAGCGGTGAGGATCCTCGAAAAACATAAAATCAAAGATTTTTGTTTTTCGGGATTAGCGCATCTGGTATCTGAGAATGTACTTTGTATACATCATAGAATCTGAAAAGACACTAAGGTATTACATAGGACAGACTGAGGATCTCGAAGCCCGGGTTAGGAGGCATAATTTGGGACGAAATCTGTCAACAAAAGCTTATGTGCCTTGGCGACTCAAGTGGTGGAAGGAGTTTGAGACCAGAGCTGATGCCATGAAGATGGAAAGGAGATTAAAAGAGATAAAAAGCAGAGAAGGAATAAAAAATTATATATTTGCACATAATTTTCGGGGTATAGCGCAGTCCGGTTAGCGCATCTGGTTTGGGACCAGAGGGCCGCAGGTTCGAATCCTGCTACCCCGACAGAAGAAATACCTGTCCCGCCCTTAGGCGGGGCAGGTTTTGTTTTTTCTGCAGCGTTGAAAGCTCGCTTTCACAAGCGAAAGAAAAAACAAAACCTGAAAGAGAGCGCAGCGAGCGACAGGTATTTCTTCTGTCGGACTACCCCTACGGTGATCACGAGCGGAGCGAGTAATCCTGCGTAGATCTCGCTTTCACAAGCGAAAGTAAAAACAAAACCTGAAAGAGAGCGCAGCGGGCGACAGGTTTATGATAAGTCACTTATGAAGGTCGTAGACCTTATATGGTTTAATGCAGGGCAACGCCCTGCAGAGACGTAAACCTATGAACAAAAGCCCCGTAGCGGGCGTGATATGCTTCATCATGAGAAAACCTCATTCATGGATGAATGCAGGAGGATTCCTGAAGAGAAGGGCATTGATTGCGAAGTGAAGTGTCTGTGATTCCTTTTATCCCGCCCGCTACGGGGCTTATACCTAACTATACAGCGTCTCAGCAGGGCGCTGCCCTGCCTTAAAATATCATGTCCCTGACGGGACGGCTATAGACTTTGATATTCATGTGGTAATTCCCCTTCTTTCAGTATTGATCCGGACTTGCTGGCAAGTAAACTTCAATTATACACAGCTCTCAGGATATGGCAGTCCGCCTATCCTGAATGCTTTTTTCAGGGGTGTGCCGGGGAATAGTGTGTACAACTCTTTTAGATTCACAATGCCTGACCTGTTTACATCCCTGATGGAGATGTTATGACCAGCAAAGTAGTTTTCCCTCATATATTGTATTACACGGATATGTCTCTCCTCAAGGGTTATGCCTTCTTCACCTGCAATTGCCCGGGCAATCTTCATATTCCACTCTTTGGGCTCAGTTAGATGACCATGCTCATCAACAACTACATCATAACCTGCATAGCATCTCATCATACTCAGTTATACCGGTATTATTTAAATATTCCCTTCATAAATATCTCACAGGCAATGTCAAGGTGCAGGGTAGCTTCTTCAGAATTGTTTTTTGATAACAAAATCCTGTCATTGCCTCTGAGCATGTTCATGAAGGTAACAGCAAGAAGTTCAGGTGTCCCTCTCATCTCTTGCTCTTGTGTGGTTATTACTTTTTCAAAAAATGGAGTAACTATCTGCAGCTCGTCATTATTAAGACGTTCTCTCAGTCGTTCAATACGGTTATGGCTCTGGGCGAAGTCACGCACAAGTAAAGGGTTATGCCTTAACAGCGAGTTTATACCCTTGTATCTTTCAAAGGCATAGCTATGCAACATTTCGGCTAGTGTGCCGTCATTAGCCAGTGTATTCTTAAGGGACCTGATAATATGATCAATCTCCATCTCTACAACAGCATTGTATATCTCAGCCTTGTCGCTGAAGTACATATAAACTGTTCTTCTTCCTCTGCCGGCGGCAGTGGCAATGGCTTCCATCGTTGTCCGTCTCACCCCGTTATGAGCGAAGAGTTCGGCAGCTACTTTAATTATCTGTTGTCGTGTACTACTTGCTTTCACCGTTTTATACCTATGGAGAGTGTAAAAATATGAAAATAGCTTATATTTTTATATTTGAAAGTTACTTTTAGTAAAATCGCAGCTTAAAAGCTACTTTGTAAACAGAAAGTGTAATTGATTTTTTAAAGAAGAATAGAAATTTGAACAATTAAAATAGTCTGATGAAAAGAATCCTGGTCATTTTAATGGTTTTTGTTACCTCTGTCACTGCATTCAGCCAGATACTATTACAAAAGCCTCTTAGTCCGCGTCTTACCGGATATGACATTAATGTAACACTAGTGCCTGAAACGCATATTGTCTCCGGAACGGCGAAGGCATTTTGGGTCAATCCCTCGTCTGCTCCGGTGAGCGATGCTATGCTTCATATGTATCTTAATGCCTTCAGTAGTAATATGACTGACTTTACTGCAAATGGTAATTGGTCACCTAAGGGGAATGATGGTTATGGCTGGGTTAGGATTACAGCTATCACCGATGGTTCCGGCAGGGATCTGGTTGAAAACATGCGCTATGTTCAACCGGATGACACCAATAGTTATGATCAAACGGTGCTTAAGATAGAGCTTCCTGAACCGGTTATGCCGGGAGATACACTATGGCTTAATATGTCTTTTGAGTCAAAGATGCCTTCTCCAATACGACGGACAGGTTACGAAAAAGACTACTATTTTGTTGGTCAGTGGTTTCCCAAGTTTGGAGTTTATGAGACAGCAGGTATGCGCCAGCGTTTGAGTGACGGATGGAACTGTCACCAGTTTCATCCCAACTCTGAGTTTTATTCAAACCATTCAGTTTATGATGTCACTGTGACAATGCCGCAGAATTATGTGGCGGGTTCAGGTGGGAAGCAGTTAAGCGAGACAAATAACGGTGATGGCACCAAAACTATCGTCTGGCGTGCTGAAGATATTGTTGACTTTGCATGGACTGCCTGGCCGGGATATAAGGTATTCACAGATAAATGGCGTGATGTCGATATCACTTTCCTGACCTCAGGAGAGAGAGTCGGACAAGTTGAAAGGCAGATGCAGGCGTTAAAGAATGCCCTTG
This sequence comes from Bacteroidota bacterium, assembly GCA_003245695.1. Classification (GTDB taxonomy): domain Bacteria; phylum Bacteroidota; class Bacteroidia; order Bacteroidales; family VadinHA17; genus SR-FBR-E99. The sequence continues at coordinate 7,723 of QKCK01000322.1, forward strand.
AATATCTTGATGCAAATGTAGGTCCATATCCCTGGCCTCACGTAACCTTTGTTGATCCTCCTACCTTTGGGTCTGGCGCAGGAGGTATGGAGTATACAACACTCTTCACCTCAGCCTCAGCTGATATGATGCCTGTGGAGGTGAGGATGCCTGAGATGGTCACAATACATGAGTTTGGACATGCTTATTTTATGGGTATTCTGGCTAGTAATGAATTTGAAGAGCCATGGATTGATGAGGGTATAAACTCATACATGGAGCAGCGTATCGTAGATCATTATTATGGTGATGGGTACGGGATGATATCTTTCCCTTTTCTTAAGGCTACAGACAGAGGCCTCAGCCGACTGCAATACATTACCCACCAGTCGCGCCAGGCTGCAACAAATGACCTTGACTCATGGTCATATCCTCATGGCACCTATGGAGTAATGTCATACATGAAGACAGCAGCCTGGATGCGTACGCTTCAGGGTATCATCGGTGATAAGACAATGAATGAGGTGATGAAAGAATATTACAGGCGCTGGGGATTCCGTCATCCTTCCGGGAGAGACTTTATTGAGGTGGTTAATGATGTTGTTAAACGCGATCTCGGGGATAAATATGGCGAAAATATGAACTGGTATTTTGATCAGGTGTTATATGGTTCGGGTGTCTGCGATTATAAGATACTGGATATCTCAAACAGGAAAACGACTGGTTTTAAAGGAGCTGTCCATGAAGGTGATTCAGTCCGCTATGAGAAGCCAGACAGAGGTAATGACACAATAAATACTGCCACAGTACGACTCGAACGAATAGGTGAAATAAAACTGCCGGTTGAACTGCTGGTGCACTTTGATAATGGAGATGAAGTAACAGAATACTGGGATGGACAGGCTCGTTTCAAGG
>QKCK01000286.1 GCA_003245695.1 Bacteroidota bacterium
TAAACTCGCGCAGAGCTACTATACCCGAAAGCACATTACCCATTGAGCTGACAGAGAAAGGATTCATTAAAACCGATGATTATTTTGAGACAAGCGTCAAAGGAATTTATGCGATAGGTGATGTTACCGGGAAAAGTTTTGTGGCGCATGTTGCCTCAGCCCAGGGTATATATGTCATTAATAAAATAAAAGGTATTGATGCATATTTCAATGAGAGGCTATATCCTATAAATATGTATACTACTCCTGAAATTGCCCAGATTGGTTTAACTGAACAACATATAAAGGAAGAGGGTATTGATTATAAGGTAAGTGAGTTTCCTCTCTCTGCAAATGGGAAGGCAATGATTGAAGGCAACACTGAAGGTTACCTGAGGATGTTATCTGAAAAAAAGTACGGCCAGGTTCTTGGGGTTCAGATTGTTGCTCCAAATGCCACCGACATGATTTCTGAAGCAGCAATACTAATGGCTATTGAAGGAACCGTTTTTGATGTTGCTGGCACTATTCATGCCCACCCTACTATTTCTGAAATTTTCATGGAGGCAGGATATGATGCTTTTGAAAAGGCAATTCATAAATAAGAATCATTATGATTGAGGTTCTGAATTATAACCTGCCTGATATAAAGTCATTGGAAGACAACACTGACGAGGTTATTGTCTGGAGACCAGACCGAAACTATATTGTTCTGGGTGCATCAAATACGCCGGAGAACTCATTGTTTGTTGAGAATGTGATACGGGATGGAATACCGGTATTGAAAAGGCCTTCCGGAGGACAGACAGTATTGCTTACACCGCAATGCATTGTTATATCTGTTACTGTCACTGCCTCTGATAAAACAGGCCCCAAAGAGCTGGTAGCTGAAATAAACAGGATACTAATATCAATCTTTGAGAAGACAGGTGTCAGGGAGCTCTCCATAAGGGGTGTATCAGATATAACCATTCATGGAAAAAAGATATCAGGCTCTGCAGTTTATAAGACCCGAAATAAATTATTCTATCATTCAGTAGTAAATGTCAATGATTCGTCTGATGTTTTTAACAGTTACCTTCGCCATCCGTCGCGTGAACCAGACTATCGCCAGGGTAGAAGACACAGCGATTTCATTACATCGCTAAATGAGGCAGGGTTTACAGGAGATTTTGATGGCCTGGCTGCAAATATCTCAGATAATTTATCTGCATCATTGAGCATTATTCCCTCTTCTTGACTTGAATAACTGCTTCTCTGTATATTTCCGGATAAATTGCTCAACCTGAATAATAAAAAATGTCAGCTAATATTCTTATTTAAAAAGTTTTTTGTATTTTTTTTCTTCGAAACATGATTCTGAGTTTTCTGACGAATGTCAAAGAATCTGTATTGGAAAAGTTTGAGTTCTATTATCAGGGAATAGTTATACGGCTGATTGAATATTTCATTTATATAATTACTAAACTATTGTATAATGAAGGGTGCAAATGTGATAATGGTTGACAGGGAGGACAGAGAGATAGGTGTGATGGAGAAGATAGAGGCACATCGCAAGGCAATTCTGCACAGGGCAATTTCAGTTTTTATTATAAACTCAAGAGGAGAATGGCTTTTACACAGACGAGCATTAGGGAAGTATCACTCAGGAGGATTGTGGACAAATACCTGTTGCACACACCCGTTCCCGGGAGAGTCTATATCAAATGCAGCTGTAAGACGTCTCAGAGAAGAAATGGGACTTGACTGCAAATTAATGAAACTCTTTTCATTTATTTACAGAGAACCAATAAACCATGAACTCACAGAACATGAATATGATCATGTATTTGTTGGATTTTCTGATAAGATGCCTGTAATTGATACCAGTGAGATAATGGATTGGAAATATCTGTCCTATTTTGACCTGGAAAAAGAGGTCAGATCACGGCCTGATGATTTTACCTCCTGGTTCATAAAAATATTTGAAAGAGTTCATCAACATATGATAAACTGTTGAATTTGTAAGTTGGGAAATCAGATAAAAAAAGGCCTGCAGTTTTGCAGGCCCATGAAATATCAGTTTAGCTCTTTCGCTATTGCCATTGCAGCAATAGTGCCATCAGCCACTGCAGTTGTTATCTGACGGTATTTTTTGCTTACCACATCTCCCACTGCATAGATGCCAGGCATACTTGTCTGCATGTCCTCATCAGTTTTAATATAACCCCATTGATCCAGATCAAGTGAGTTGCCAATCAATTCAATATTTGGTTTCATCCCGATGAATATGAAAACACCGTCACTTTTCAATTCGTATATCTCGCCTGATACTGTGTTTTCCACAGAGGTGACCATTATCTCGTCTTCTTTTCTGAAACTTCGTGGCTCACTGTTGTATATAATATTTACTCTCGGGTTTTCTAAAATCTTTTCCTGAGCCTTTTTATTCGCTGTTAGCTTATCGAACTGATGAACTATTGTAACACTCCTTGCAAACCTGCTTATATAATCAGACTCCTCAACAGCCGAATTACCACCTCCTATAACCACTACATCCTTATCCTGAAAATACTTTGCATCACAGGTTGCACAATAGGAAATACCCTTGCCTTTCAATTCTCTCTCACCTGAAGCGCCGGTTGAGTTAGGTGTTGTGCCTGTGGCAATAATTATTTTCTTCGCTCTTATTATATCATTCTCATCAATGATTATCTCTTTTTTTGAGAGATCAACCCCTGATATATCAACTGCAACTTTATAATCTGCACCATAAGCTTTTGTCTGCTCACTCATGTAATGAGATAGCATATATCCTTTCTGAGGTTCCACAAAACCCGGATAGTTTGACACCTCATGAGTGACCGCTACATTTCCTCCGGGTAAGGCAACATCAATAAGTGTTGTGCTTATTTTTGACTGCCCAAGATATAATCCGGCGGTTAACCCTCCCGGGCCACCACCGAGTATGGCGACATCTACCTCAGTAAATGATTGTTTCATTTCTGACTTTATCTCGTCAGCCCTCTCGCTGCTGATAAGAGCATTGAGATTTTTAATTATCTCTTTTCTCTTTATCCCACCTGTCAACCTTGTTGCCGTCTCTTTCCCATCATCAAAAAATAAAAGGGTGGGAGATGACCTTACACCTAATTTATCAGCCAGATCCCTGTTCTCCTGACGATAAATCTTCAAAAATCTGATATCTCCCTGATAAAGCTGTGACAGATATTCAAACTTTGATGCAAGTGCCTCACATGGAGGACACTCTGTCGAATAGAAATCCAATACAACCTTGCCTCCTGACAATACTTCCTTCTCAAAATCTGAAGAACCAATTTCTTTCATCTGAATAATATTATTTTCAATTGTAATTAACACTTATTTATTCCCGCCATTATCAAAGTAGGCTGAGAATCCAAGCTCAAGCATCTCTGTTACAGGCCGGCAGTCAGATGAACAGATTGTGCCATTGCTGTTTTTTGCAACTGATCCGCATCCTCCTCCGCATGCAAGCTGCAAATTACAGCTCCTGCACTTTTCTATTGAAGTGACATCACGTTTCTCCCATTCGTACACCTTCTCTTCATCAAGAGATATCGCGGGGTAGAATGAACCTAATGACTCATCTCCCTTGCCTACAGTGGCTGTACATGAATATATCTTTCCTGTATAGTCAAAAGCCCACTCAGTTTTGCATGCCGGACACGCATCAAAAAGAGGATCAGGTAATGTCTCATTCTCAAACAAAAACTTTGACACAGAATATGCAGGTCTATAAAACTCTAAAATATGAGGATGCTCTTTGACTAGCCCGTAGATCTTTTCAAATAATGAAATTCTGCTGAAAAGCTTCCCGGGATCAGATTGACAGTGATGTAATTCATAATTGCGTCCTATCTGGGTCTTGAATAACCGATTTGTTGTCCATCCCTTTGAAATAGCATATCGGGCCAGTTCAGGCAGATTGTCAATGTTCTCATTGTCAACAACCATCCTGAGATTTATCGGTATTCCATTTTCAAGACATTTGTCAATGCCTTTTACTATTTCATCAAAGGTGGAGCCACCACCAGCCAGAAAACGACGACTGTTATGAACTGCACCTGTTCCATCAAGCGTTACCTGTATCTCCCGGATATTCATGCCTTTCATGATGTCAACATAGTCCTCAAGATTGTATCCATTGGTCACTATGCTTACATCAAGGTTTTCTTCACTGGCTCTCTTCAAAAAATATTCAATCGATTCTTTCTGACTTTTGCTTCCCAGAAGAGGCTCCCCTCCAAATAGAGTAATATATTTTGACCTTCCGGCAAACCTGACAAGGATATACCTGAAAAATGATTCTATCACATCACGGCTGAGCTCACTCCTTGGATTGATGTATTGATCCTGATAACAGTAAGTGCAGGCAAAATTACAACTGTAGTTTGTTACAAAAAAGAGTTGTATCTCGTCATCAATTCTGCTATCCAGAAAATCAATATATCGCTTCCGGTAGAGTTTTGTCTCATTTTCCTCATCAGTAAGATATCCTTTATCAGATAATTCAGTGAGAAAGCTTTCATCGTCAACAATCTCTCCATTCATTAGTTTCTTCAGCTTCATTGTCTCATCAGTACCCAGAATATCTGCACTGCCTGTAAGCAGATTCACAATAAAGTGGTTCTCGGACTCATGAATTGCTGAAAAAATATTGTGCTTCGAAAACTTCATCTTCCTGGTCTTTTCTGTTTCTGTGAATGAATATCTTTATGCCTGGTTAGTTGGTGCCTGTATAAGTTAGTCGTGACACCCTACAACAGTTTTTGAACTTTTTGCACAGCATTGTGCGGGTTTTACATTTGTCTGCTCTGCCTTCTTTCTGATTAAATTCTTCATAATATGTACTTTATTTAATTAATAAAACTTCATTTATAGCTCTTATCAAAGACTCCTTTGGTAACAAACCTACTGATATCTGAGGCTCACCCTTTGCCGGGATAAAAAGAAGTGTTGGCAAACCTGTTATGCCAAGACTCTGTGCCAGAAGCTGCTCTTTCTGAGTATCAACTTTGTAAACAACAATTTTTCCTTCATACTCTTTTGCTATCTCCTCAACTATTGGAGACAGCTGACGACATGGATTACACCAATCGGCATAAAAGTCTATTATTGCAGGTTTATCACCCTCATACTTCCATTGTTTGTTTACCTCGTAATTGAATATCTGGCTTTTAAAGCTGTCATTTGTCAGGCTGGTTACAGGCCCTACCGCAGGGTTTTTCTTCTCTTCTACAGGCTGACTTCCTGCATTGCAGCTCATAAAGAGCATTGAAGAAACCAGAATAGTGAAAAATAATGAACTCTTCATTTTATTGCTTTTTTTTGATTTATATACAAATTGATTTCTACTTATTACAACCACATGCACCAGACGGTCTGGTCCCTGATATGGTCCAGCTTGAAACCATAGCCTTCCCTTTTGAATATGGAGCCGATTCCTCAAGAATATGAATGTATTCAAATCCTGCATTGTCCAGCTGAACAAGATATTCATCGCGTGTAACAGAACCAGCCCAGCACTCTGATATTGCAACCGGGTCATTACGATATTCATCAGCAATGGGCTCCAAAGCATAAATATCACTTATAACAAAACGACCTCCCTCTTTCAGAATCCTGAAGACTTCATTCCATACAGCCTGTTTGTCAGAGGCATGATTTATTGTACAGTTTGATATAACCAGATCGGCAACCTTGTCAGGCAGAGTGAGCTCTTCTAATGATGACTTCAAAAATTCTACATTTGAAACTCCTAAACGACCGGCCGTGTCAACAGCTTTCTGAATCATACCGTCAGAGATATCAATACCATAAACAAATCCTTCCCTGCCGACATCTTCAGCCAGCCTAATGACATCAGTGCCTCTTCCGCTTCCAAGATCAACACACACCTCTCCTTTAGCCGGTTCTGAGTAATTAATTGCTCCTCCACATGAAAGACAGCATGTTGTCTCTGCCAACTCACTGTACCTTTTATTTATCTCCCTGAATTCTGTAATCTTCATATCCTTTTTGTTTATCACTTTTTTTCAACATCTTACGCATTGTCCGCTTGTGGCAAGATAACCTATGCCTGCCCCAAATAAAACTGTCATATACGGATTGCCGGTCAACGGACATGAACCTGAATTGCAACCAACAAATCTGTAGTATAAAAACCCAAGAACTGCGCCTGCAATTATCCCTTTTACCGGCTTCCAGAAACTCCATGATTTGAGAGCATCCTTCATTCTGAGAGTACCCTTCTTTTCTTTTATATCATTATTCATATATATACATATTAACATATTTGGCTGCAAAGATATATTAAAATTAATTTGAATCGCAATAATATCACTTAAATCTTTTTATTATCACTATAATATTTATCTTTGCGCTATAATTCACGCTGAAAATGAGTGCAATATTCAAAAATGAGCTAAGCAAGGAACAGCTTGATGAACTGTTTACTGATGATGAAAAGTGTTACAAATTCCTTGCAGAGCTAAAATGGAGAGATGGCTTTGTATGCAAAAAATGTGGAAATACGAACTATTGTTCAGGTAAAACTCCTTACTCAAGAAGATGCACAAGATGTAAGAGTGAGGAGTCTGCAGCAGCAGGGACTATATTTCATAATTGCAAATTTCCTGTAAGCAAAGCCTTTTATATAGCATATAATGTATGTAAAGGCAAAGAGGTTATCTCAACATATGAGTTTGCAAGGCGTTTATCACTCCGTCAGATGACCTGCTGGAATTTCAAAACCAAGATACAGAATGCTATGGACCAGATGGCGAATCTTTCAGAGAATGAAATGATTTCTATAAAGAAGTTACTTTCCAGTAAAATAGATGTGTCATCCAAAGATGCAACTTAATGCAATATATTTAAAAGCCAGGCCTTCAGCAGTATTTATCAAGGCATCTCTTTTTCTGTGTTTTAACATTCCAGCTGCAAGAGATATGACAGGAGAAGAGAGTGGAAGAGCATTAAAAACAAATATTGCTATGTTTCCATATTTTCTGATTTCTTCCTCCGCTCTCTCAAATCTGTGACGTCCAATCATATTGTTAATTATTTTTTCGCTGAAAAGGTAACCAATAATGTAATCAACGCACTCTGATACTATAGCTGTTGCTATTGCTACAATATTTAAAAGGAAGATGTTTGTCTCACCTGACACATAATAGATGAAAGCTAGTTCTACCGGCATAAAAAGAAAGAAGAGATAACCAGCAAGGTTTACTATTGCAAATGATAAAATTCCCTTATCTCTTGTGCCATTATATATATCAAGACCAACTGTCAGTGATGCAATTATTATTGCTGTGGTTATCAGAAGAGCAGTAATAACTAATTTGGCAATATCTGCTCCGGTCCATTTCATTTGGCATAAATTTGATCTATGGGTCTATTTTCCGGGGAATTCCTTAATTACATTAAATATACCATTAATGAACATCTGAACAGCAATAACAGCAAGTATCAGTCCCATAATTCTTGAAACAACTTTAATGAGGGCGGGGCTTAGGCGTTCAGCAATTCTGTTGCTTACAAGAAATATATAATAAGTAATAAGACATACCAATGCGAAGATCAGAACTATTACAACTGTATATAGAAAGTTATTTGCCTCACCAACAAAGTTCATTGCTGTAGAGATTGTTCCCGGCCCTGCCAGCAAAGGAATACCGAGAGGTGATATTGCCATATCATCAAGCGATCTTGTATTTGCCTGGATGTCTGAGTGTTGGGCGCTAGCGCTTTTGCCCTTAAGGAGGTCATATCCTATAAAGAAAACTATAATTCCGCCTGCTATCTGAAATGCAGGAAGAGTTATGCCAAACATCCTGAATATAAGATGACCGAACAGACTAAAAAGTGCAATTATTGTAAAAGCTGTAATTACAGCCTTAAAAGCTACTCTTTTTATTAGCCGTCGGTCAGCCTCGCCCACCATTGAGATAAAAACGGGAGCATTCCCTATAGGGTTTAGCATTGCAAAGAATCCCAGAAAGACTGTAGGGAAGAATAGTGCAAGTTGTTGTATCATTTTGTTCCTATTTTACAGGAACAAAGTTAGATTATTATATCATTCAATGATCAGATGAGCCTCATGTGATATGGAGGTATTAAGCAGTTTGGATACCGGGCAGATTTTTTCAGCATCGCATACCAGTTCTTCGAACTGTTCCGGTGTTATGCCGGGTACTTTGGCTTTTATAGTAAGGTGCGATTTTGATATTGTGCCATCTTCAAGGGTTATGATACACCTTGTATCTATATTTGCTGCAGTAAAACCAGCTGCATCAATATTGAAACTCAGTTTCATAGTGAAGCAACCGGCATGAGCTGCAGCAATAAGTTCTTCAGGGTTTGTTCCTTCTCCCTCTTCAAAACGAGTATGGTATGAGTATGGAGTAGCGTTTAAAACTGCACTCTGGGTAGTAAGGAGACCTTTGCCTTCCTTGCCTGTTCCCTGCCAGTTGGCGTTGGCAAATCTTTTCATATATCTTTTGTGTGTTGGTTTATACACTTAAATAACACAAAAAAGAAAACTCTGTTCATTGATGAAATAATAATGATGACAGAAGACATTTGTTTTCCATA
>QKCK01000085.1 GCA_003245695.1 Bacteroidota bacterium
TTTGACAGAGAGAAGAGGTTTTTGTTTCTTTTAAGACTAACTTTGTTTATAAATGAGCTTTTTATGAGGGTTCACTAAATTGCTGTAAGTATGAAGACCAGGACGATAACTGTTTTATTCCTGCTTTTGAATTTTGCCGTTTCAAAAGGGCAGGTAGTTACCTGTAATCCTGTATTTCCATTGACATCTGAATCGGTGGTTATAACTTTTAATGCTGATCAGGGGAATATGGGACTGAAAGACTACACCGGTGATATTTATGCGCATACAGGTGTAATAACAGATCAGAGCACATCCGGTTCCGACTGGAAATATGTTGTGGCCGGGTGGAGCGAGAACCTTGAAAAAGCAAAACTGACAAGAGTTTCTGCCAATGTCTATACACTTACAATAACCCCCTCCATAAGAGATTATTATGCTGTCCCCGCCGGAGAGAGCATACTGAGAATGGCATTTGTGTTCAGAAGTGCTGACGGAACAAAGGAGGCAAAGAGCGCCACAAACGGCGATATCTTCTATGATGTAAGTGAGACCTTCACCTACCGGATGAGAATAATGCTGCCGGAGAGTTATAATACTCTCGTGAACCAGGGCGATAACCTTGTAGTATCTGCAAGCGCTTCTGCTGCTGATTCAATTATTTTGTATGATAATGAAGATCGTTTACTTAAGATTAACGATTTGAATGCAGAATATAACATATCCGTCTCAGGAACAGGTCTTCATAAAGTCTCGGCACATTCATGGTACAATCTTGAAGAGATATCCGATTCTGCCTTCTACTTTATCAAACCGTCAGTTGTTGTTGCAGACGCACCCTCAGGACTCAGAAGCGGTGTTAATATAACCTCTGATAACTCTGTCACCTTTTTATTATATGCACCCGGGAAGGATAACATATTTGTAACCGGCGATTTCAATGACTGGCTTTTCTGCGACGAGGGTTTTATGAAGCGAAGCGCTGATGGCAACTGGTTCTGGCTTGAGGTTCCCGGCCTGGATCCTGAGACTGAGTATGGTTTTCAGTATGTTATAGATGGTTCAGTAAGGATACCTGATCCTTACACAGGCAAGGTTCTGGATCCGGATAATGACAAATACATCTCCGAGACTACATACCCTCAGCTAAAAAACTACCCGACGGATATGGCTTCAGGACTTGTTTCCGTCTTCCGGACAAGGCCCCCACAATATGTGTGGAAAAACAGCTCATTCACTCCTCCTTCAAATGAGGATCTTGTGATATATGAGCTGCTTGTTCGCGATTTCACCGCTGCTCATGATTTTAATACTATCAGGGATACTCTTGACTATCTCTCAACTCTTGGAGTAAACGCTATTGAGTTCATGCCTGTGTTTGAGTTTGAAGGAAACAGCAGTTGGGGATACAATCCATCAATGTATTTTGCGGTCGACAAATACTATGGTCCTTCTGACACATTTAAGGAGCTTATTGATTCATGCCATAGCAGAGGTATTGCTGTTATTATGGATATGGTTCTGAATCATGCCTATGGATCAAATCCACTTGTGAGAATGTACTATGATAACACCACATATAAAGTGACACCCGATAATCCATGGTTTAATGTTGACTCACCTAATAGTGATTATTCGTGGGGCTATGATTTCAACCATGCAAGCTTACAGACACAAGCTTTTGTGGATAGTGTTAACCACTACTGGATAAGTGAATTCAGGATTGACGGATTCAGATATGACTTTACCAAAGGTTTTACAAACACTGTCGGTAACGGATGGGCATATGATGCCAGCCGTATAGCAATCCTTAACCGTATGGCTGATAAAATCAGGACATATAAGCCTGATGCTCTTCTTATTCTGGAACATTTTGCTGATAATTATGAAGAGAAGGAGCTCGCAGGAGATGGATTTATGTTATGGGGCGACGGCAAGTACCAGTATCAGTCAGCTTCAAAGGGCTACTCATCAGATTTCTCTGAGTCTTCATATCTTGACCTGGGGTGGACAGTGCCGGGAATACTCGATTATATGGAGAGCCATGATGAAGAGAGGATAATGTATGAAAATCTTACCGATGGAAATGTTAACGGATCATATAATATCAAAACGTTTGCAACAGCACTGAAGAGAGTCAAGTTGTCTGCAACACTTTTCCTTACTATCCCCGGACCAAAAATGTTGTGGCAGTTTCAGGAGCTGGGATACGACTATTCGATTGATTATAATGGCAGGGTCGGAGAGAAGCCAGTGAGATGGGATTATTATGATGTGGCGGAGAGAAAGAATGTTTATGATTTCTTCTCATCATTGATAGAATTGAAAAAGAAATATGCTGTTTTCAAAACTTCAGATTATAGTCTTTATCAGCTAAGGAACATAAAGTGTCTTACCCTCAAGAGTGCCGAGACTGATGCAGTTGTCCTGGGTAATTTTGATGTGGTATCTGATTTTCTGACTGTCAGCTTTCCCCGCTCAGGAAAGTGGTATGAATTCTTTACAGGCGATTCAATAACAATCCCTGCCGATAACCTTAACCGGGCCTTTACTCTTGCTGCCGGAAATTACCGGATATATACCTCGCAGAAGCTTGAGCGTCCGCCTTTTATTACATCTGTTGACGATGTTTTGGCACAACAAGGCGATCAGTTTACGATATACCCGAATCCATTTGCATATGAAACTACTATCAGTGTTAATTCTGACGAGGCAATGGAGAGGGTTGCAGAGATATTCTCTGCCGGTGGAGTTATGGTTAAGTCAATTGTGTTGCCTGCCGGAACCTTTGAAACAACCTGGGATGGACTGAACAGAAACGGTAAAAAATTACCCCCGGGAATATACATTGTACGCATAAACTCCGGGGGCAAATATAGTTCCTCAAGGGTTATCCTGAGATAGTTACAATTTTTTCAGAGTGATTTTAATATTATCAGCAGTAGCTACGCTTTTGTTAAACTCAACTAACTGAGGATACTGTGTGACAGGGAAAAGGCCCTTGTTATATCTCATTTCTCTTATGTATGTTATCTCCTTTCCATCGGATGATATTTCAGCACGATAGTAGCCGAAGGGGGTGTCATATTCAACAGGCTGAGGTATGGTTCCGGCAGAGTATCCTGAAGGGATGATATAGGTAATAGAATCTATGAAACTGAGATCACGCTTTATCTCAATGTCAAGTTTTCTTTCTGCAATATTTGATGGAAGGCGCGACTCTTTGTTCATAAGATTCATCGGGACAAGTATTCGGTCTCCCATTATATTTGCATACTTTGTGAGTTTAAGGGAGAGGCTCTCATTTATCACCGGCTCGTCTGTCACAGGTTGTGAAAAAGAGAAGTCGAGAAGGGTAAAGCCGGGTATGTCTATCTCAGAGGTTACCTCTTTCTTTTGTCTATCGTGATCGAAATAGAGGTATTTCATCGATTCGTCAAAGAAATAATTGTTATACACCGTGGATACTGATGAAGTAGCATTTCCAAGATTGTCAAGAGTGACAGTTGCTTTTCGCACCTGAACATTCTGTGAGTGGGAATACTTTGGTGTTTTGACCAGTTTGCCCCCTTTGTCTGTTATAAGAAGCACATGCCTGTCGTCGGTGAATGACCCAAGATAATTAAACGGAGCTCTCTGGCTTGTGCATTCCAGCCAGATAGTATCATTACCTCTTGGGACACACAGAATAATATGGTTCGTCTGGTTTGAAGGGAAGTCAGTCTCCATATCGTCCTCGTATTCGCCGGCTCTGACAATGGTATAGATAGATTTTATACCTGCGACATTCAGTAAAGCTTTGGTGTAATTTACCAGCCCTTTACAATCACCATATTTTGTCTTATCAGTCTTCATAGCTTCTATTGGCTGCCATCCGCCAATCCCATCCTGGATACTTACATAGCGGGTCCGGTTCTGCATGAACTTATAAATAGCTCTCACCATCTCTGTGGTATCAGATTGAGCGGCAGCAATAGCCTTAACAGAATCAACCACCGTTCCTTCAAGATAATCGCGTCCCTTTAATAGTTCACTCCTGAACATGCCAAAACTTTCCCACGATTCGGAATTACCCTGAAATCCTTCAATTTTGAACGTGCCGGGAGCCAGGTGAACCGAAGGCGTGTAATTATCCAGAGTTACAGAGAATGGCTCATCAACCACAGCCGGAAGATTACTGGCTTCCCACCTGTAGGTTACTGATTTGCCATTATCTGTGATAACGGCATCACCTGCATTGTTCTTCTGTTTGAATAAAAGCTTATAGTCTGATGGTGCTGTCACAGTGAAAACAGACTTTTCAGTACTCACCTGGTACCCCATATGAGCCTGCCATCCCGGCAGGGTAAAGATACCATTGAAATTGACTGAATACAATATCTCTGCGGTGAAAGGACATCTCAGATACTCAGGATCAACATAGTAATAGTTTTCATCATCATATATGCTTATGGAATATGGAGAGTAGGGTTTGAGGTTAGAAGAACCATAGCTTTTTACCTTCTTGCCATTTTCATCATATATAATGATCTTATCAAAACTGTAAGTCGACAGTTTCCCTTTTGATCCAGAATAGACTGAATATTTAAGGGCACGGTTATTAAGTATTGTTATCACCTCCCTGCATCTGTAGACCGCACTGGAAATTGACTTTATTTCGAGAGATTCCTCACTCAGGCGGACCACAGCATCGGCATTCTTTTTCATCTCTGGGCTGATGCCTGAAACACTGAAATCCTGGCCATTGGCATTATTTACCCCTGATAACAGGAATACAACCAGAATACCTGAACATAATATTATTCTACGCATCATTTTGCCTTTAAGATAATGGGTTCAGCATGTTTGCTGACCATGTTGTTGTATACATTCCTTACATCCTTGTACTGATCCTGAGTAATGGTCAATGCGTTGATTTTAAAATCAGATGATATCTCCACAACATTATCTGCGCTAGCGGCTTTATAACTAAAGAACAGGGTGCTATTCCTTGTTTTAGATGTCATTAGTTTGGGCAGGATATTGACAGAATAGTTTTCAGGTATTTTGATCCTGACATTTACAGCTGTCTCCTTCAGTCTTGAATAATTTATCGGATAGACTCTCTCAGCAGCATTGAACGGACTCTCTTTTACCTGATCAAGAAGCATGGGATTGATGTATATTTCGTCATCTGATTGTGTTGTCATGCCTTCAATGGTAACATCACAGGTGACAACAACTGGTTTGTAAATGTCTTCAATGTCAGTGATATTAATGTCATTTATAATAACTCCAGGGTAATCCTTCTCAATGGTTCTGGCATATTCATCCTTACTGTTGAAGGAGGCGTAATACTTTCTGAAGTCTGCGGCTGCATAATCTGTGAAAACCTCTGTGTAGGTTCCTGTTAAGGTCAGATCATCATTGAGAGTGAGATCATATTCATATTTATCAAAGTCAACACCTTTTGATACGAGTGGTATCCAGCCGGAGTTATTGTCAGAAGCGATGATTCTGCCGTTTTCGTTAACTGCCCTGTCGGGTAGCAGATAATAGGGCATATACTTCTCTGTGGCGTCAAGGAGAGTAAAACTATTGTTTGCCTTTACAGCTACAAGAACATAATTGAACTTGTTTAAACTGGGGTTAAACTGCGATAGAATTCCGTTTCCTCTGGTACTTATTGCAACAGGGTATGCTTCAAAACCAAGTTTCTTAAGGATCTGCAGCAGGGCAAAATTAACCTCGGCAGAATTGCCTGACCCTGCCTTGAAATGATTGCAAATGCCTTCGTCTGAAACATATAAACGACTTTCTCCATTGAATCCCATTTTTTTGACAGCTTCGAAAGCATCCTTCATGAGCTCATCTCCGCTCTTCCCTGATTTTTTCAGGTCATCAATAATTGATGAAAGACATAAAATTGGAGTATTGTTTGCCGGAAAATCAGCATCAGAGATAAGTGTGTAATTTACAGCATCCCATGTGGTTGTAAAGGTATATATCCTGGTCTGAGTGCTGATTGACTTTATGTCTATTTCAAATTTTGATATATAGTTCTCAGATGAGTTAATATATGGCTCAGACTTGAATGCTGGTACATCCTCTGAGACCCATCTGTCCATTGTTGATACTGATAGTGGAATGTATCCAAAGAAGTTCTTACTGAATGAAATGTTAGGGGAAGTAGGTATTACAAGTTCACTGTGTCTGACAGGAACGTATGACTGAAAATACCATTCATATGGCAGACCGAAGTATCGTACCTCAATGTCGAAGACCGATCCCTCTTTAATGCCGGGCATAGCCAGGGTTGTGAGACATGAATTTCCGACGTTTTTGGTAAAAACAGATCCTGATGCCAGTTTCTCCTTGACAACCTTGTTGTCAACGAGGTTATAGGTTATGCCTCTGACTGCGGGTTTTTCCCCTGACATATATTTGAAGTTGGCAAGGTCATATCCTGCCTTCTTGAGAATTTTTACCCTGTAAAGACGAGTAAAGGTAAAGGTGTTAAGATCAAACCAGCCATAATCACAAAGAACTACTGCCGCAGCACTGGTATCTTTGTCATAGACTGTCATTTTGAGATCTTCAATATCTAATTTGCCAAAGGAAGCAGGTGCTTTCTGACAGATAAGAGTAGAAGCATAGACGAAACATACAAACAGAACAAGAAATAGCTTTTTCATGATGAATACGATTAGGCTTGTCAAACATTGACTTTACAAAACTAACAGGATAAAGAAGAAAAACAAATCCTGTTTGACATTTTTGATCTTAAAAAAAGAAGAGACGCGGTACTGTCGCGTCTCAATGAAAGTCATTCCGTGGTAAAAAAAGCGTCTCTTCCTCAACCAAACCAAAACTTACTTTGTAAGAATAAGATATGCCCATGGGGTCATATCTAGTGTCATGCCTGTGTGTGCATTTACTTCATCACCAGTCATATAATTGGTATATGAGCCTCCCTCAAATCCCTTCCTGAGGGATACCTTTACAGTATCTTTGCTCAGGTTCAGTATTGTCAGGAGAGCATTATCATCTTTTGTTCTGTAGTATGCCATCACCTTTCCCGGGTTGTTTGTCTTGATTACATTAAATGTCCCTCCCTCTTCACCATGTCTTAAAATGGGGTTTGTGGTTCTCAGATTACATAGTTTCCGGTAGAAGGGTGTGAGTTCTGTTTCTTTCCATTCAATGGGATCGCGCTTAAAGAATTCGAGTCTTTTATTCAGGTCAGCCTCCTGCCCGTTATAAAGCAGCGGCACTCCGGGGATAGTAAAGAGATAAACGGCAAAGGCTTTCTGTGCATCGCCCATCTTCTCTTCTATAGTGCCATTCCATGAATTCTCATCATGATTTGTCATGAACCTCAGCCTGTATGACTCAGCCGGATAGTAAGCAAGCTCATTCATCATAAGAGTATCAAGTGCCTGTGGCCTTCTCTTCCCTGCTGCAACAGCGTTCATAAGATGATGATGAGCCCATCCGTAATTCATATCAAAGGCACGCTCAAGAAGATAGGAGTGCTCTTCGTCTTCTGCAAGCATAAGTATCGGTTTGACGGCATTAAGCTCAGTGTTGGCCTTATACCAGAACTCTTCCGGAACAAGACCCGGGAAATCACAACGATAGCCATCAACACCTACCTCACTTACCCAATACTTCATTGCATCAATCATGTAATCCCATAAAGGCATGGCTTTGTAATCGAACTGTACAACATCACTCCAGTCAAACGGAGATATAAATTTGCCTGTAGAGTCCTTGGTATACCATTCGGGATGCTCAGTGACAAGGTGATTATCCCACGATGAATGGTTGCCTACCCAGTCAAGGATGACATGAAAACCCATCTCATGAGCTTTGGCAACAAGAGCTTTAAACTCTTCTGCAGTGCCGAACTCATCATTTACCCCCTTATAGTCTCTGATAGAATAATAACTCCCGAGCTCTCCCTTACGGTTTAGTTCTCCGATAGGATATATTGGCATAAACCAGAGAACATTTACTCCCAGATCTTTTATCCTGGTCAGTGAACTGTCAACGCCGGCAAATGTTCCTGATTTGGAAAATTGTCTCACATTGATCTCATAGAGTACCATATTGCGGGTCCACTCAGCATGGCTGACAGTGGTTGTAAATGGTACCTTCTCTATCAGTTTTGATTTTGGCTTGCAGGCTATGACAACCAGCACAAGCACCAGGGCGAATAACAGAATCCTTATCAGTGGCTCTTTCATATTATTGTTGTTTTAGTTCAATTATCATTGCACTCTTAGGTGCTATAGTAAATGATGTCAGATCAGGTATATTAGTCTTGCTTATTATATCAAAACCCGATATATAACCATCAAGCGATTCGGCATATCTCTCTCTCTTTATAGTCCTGGCTTCACTATCACTGTTATTAAGTATTACCATAATACTTCCACTGTCATTATACCTGAAATAAACATAGAGATTGTTTTCAGGTATATAGTGTTTCAGCCGGCCGGTGTGAATTATTACATTGTCTTTTCTCCAGTTAAGAAGCTGGCGGGTAAAAAGAAAAATATCCTTCTCCCTGTCTGTCATACCATCTGCCGAGAAACAGTCAGCAGTATCTCC
>QKCK01000346.1 GCA_003245695.1 Bacteroidota bacterium
CACAAGTACTGTACGAAAATATCGTGAGTATGCCAGTATAATATAATACAAAAGGCCCTTCGTTCTCACGAAGGGCCTTTTTTTTTGAAACAGTAAAATTGTTTAAATATATGAGAATAACTAGTGTAAAGAGAGAGATACTCTCCGATAGAGTAACCCCTGTTGAGCTGTTCCTTAAGTTCAGAGATAAATATCCCGAAGCATTATTACTTGAAAGTGGTGATTATCATGGAGAGAGATTCAGCTTGTCATATTTATGTCTTGATCCGATAGCTGGCTTTGTTGTAAATGATGACTCTGTTGTCACAGAACTTCCCGGGAAAAGAGAAGAGATAAAATTAAAATCTGGAACTAAGGAGCTTCAGGAGATGCTTCATAGCTTTCTTCTTTCACTTAAGCCTGAGGATAATGACTCAATCCCTTATAATGGGATATTCGGTTATACAAACTTTGAGGCAGCTGCCAGGTTTGACAAGACGAATATAGATCCTGAGGCAGATGATGAATTGAATCTTCCATTGATGAGGTATCATTTTTACCGCTACCTGGTGATCATAAATCATCATAATAACAGAATGATAGTTATTGAGAATATACCTGAAGGAGAAAGTTCCGGTATAGAAAGTATTCTTTCACAACTACAGAATCATAGCATAACCGGTTTTCCCTTCGAGTGTACAGGTGATGAATCGGGCTGCATCAGTGATGACGAATATGTTAATATGGTTAGAAAAGGAAAGTATCACTGCAAGCGAGGCGATGTTTTTCAGATTGTACTTTCAAGACGTTTTAAGCAACGGTTCAAGGGTGATGAGTTCAATGTTTACAGGGCATTAAGATATATAAATCCCTCACCCTGGATGTTTTTCTTTGACTACGGTGAGTATCGTATTTTCGGATCATCACCTGAGAGTCAGATAATTATTGACAATGGGATAGCCTCTATCAATCCTATTGCAGGAACCTACCGCCGTACCGGGGATGACAAGGATGATCTGAGGCTTGCAGAAAAGCTGCTTGATGACCCAAAGGAGCTGGCTGAGCATGTCATGCTTGTTGATCTTGCCCGCAATGATCTGAGCCGGCATTCGCGGAATGTAACAGTAAAAACCTTCAAAGAGATTCAGTTTTATTCGCATGTACTTCATATGGTCTCTTCAGTGGCTGGAGAGATACCACCTGACACAACTGCTGAAATGATTTTTGCTGATACATTTCCGGCAGGCACTCTGTCAGGGGCTCCAAAAATAAAAGCTCTGGAGCTGATCAGTAAATATGAACCACATAAGAGATCATTCTATGGTGGAGCTATTGGAAAAATAGGTTTTGGGAATCAATTACATCACGCAATAACTATCAGATCGCTGCTAAGTAAGAATAATGTACTCTATTATCAGGCTGGCGCAGGCATAGTAGACAAAAGTGATGAAAATGCTGAGCTGCAGGAAGTAAATAACAAACTGGGAGCCCTGCGCAGTGCAATATCAATGGCTAAAAATCTTTAAAAATCAGATTCATGAAGATACTTGTTATAGATAACTATGATTCTTTCACTTACAATCTTGTTCATTACCTTAATGAAGTAAGTGGAGAGAAGGTCTCTGTTGCCAGGAATGATGAAATAACAGTTGATGAGGTGGCACAATATGAGAAGATCTTATTATCACCCGGGCCAGGAATACCTGATGAAGCAGGGATTCTGAAGGAGGTAATTGAGAAGCTGTCACCGGCAAGGAGTATTATTGGTATATGTCTTGGGATGCAAGCCATAGCTGAGGTCTATGGCGGAAAACTGGTAAACCTCAAGGAGACATATCACGGAATAGCTACCGCAATAGATGTCACGGATCCGACAGACCCTCTCTTCAGGGGCCTTCCACAGAGCTTTAAAGCAGGAAGGTACCATTCATGGGTTGCTGACCGGGAGTCTCTGCCCCATTCATTAAGGATTACAGCAACAGACAGATCCGGTCTTGTTATGGGACTGAGACATATTGAATATGATGTATGTGGTCTCCAGTTTCATCCTGAATCCATTCTGACAGAAAATGGAAAGAAAATCATCTCAAACTGGCTTGGAACCATAAATACCATTTCTGAGCGTCCGTTACTGCCTGCTGCTGATAGTGAGCATTTTAATGGGCCAGAGGCATTTTCAAATTCATTATGTTGTTAAAAACAGGTTTATGAAAACAATATTTAACAGGCTAACAAATTATCAGACTCTATCACGTGAAGAATCTGAGCAGGTACTTATAAAAATTGCAACAGGTGAATACAACGACTCACAGATCGCCTCGTTTCTTACAGTATTCATGATGCGGCCAGTGAGCGTATCAGAGCTCCAGGGCTTTCGTGATGCAATGTTAAATCTATGTATCAGAATAGATCTGAATGAGTTCAATACTATAGATGTTTGCGGTACCGGAGGAGATGGATTTGACACTTTTAATATATCAACCTTAACTGCTTTTGTTCTTGCCGGAGCCGGTGAAAAGGTTGTGAAACATGGCAATTACGGTGTGTCTTCACTGTGTGGCTCTTCCAACATACTGGAATACTTCGGACATAAGTTTACAAATGATGAGTCAACACTTAAAAAAGAACTTGATTTAGCAGGAATATGCTTTTTACATGCACCACTCTTCAACCCTGCAATGAAGAATGTAGCAGGTATACGCCGCCAGCTTGGAGTTAAGACTTTCTTCAATATGCTTGGGCCAATGATAAATCCTTCCTATCCAAGTAACCAGCTTATAGGAGTTTACAGCCATGAACTTGCCAGACTGTACAATTACATTTATCAGAATGGCGATGTAAATTATGCAATTATTCATAGTAATGATGGTTATGATGAGATTTCGCTTACCTCGTCATTCCATTTTATCACAAGGGACATGGAGAGTTATCTTGCACCTGATGTCTTTGGATTTGATTTTGTTAAGCGAAGTGATATTTATGGAGGTAAAACCATTGCTGATTCAGCGGGTATATTTCTGAATGTGCTTGAGGGAAAGAGCAGTGAGGCACAGCATTCAGTTGTGGTAGCAAATGCTGCTGCTGCACTCAGCGTTCTTCATCCCGGAAAATCGCTTTCAGATTGTGCATCTGTTGCATCTGAGTCAATTTTTACAGGCAGTGCCCTAAAATCATTTAATCGTTTTATAAACAACAACTGAGATTAGAAATGAATTCAATTCTGACAGAAATAGCTGCGTATAAAAAGAATGAAGTGGCACTGAGAAAAGAGAGATACCCTGTTGCGAAGCTTATGAACGAAGCGGAGACATTTGCCAGTCGAAACTCACTGAAGAACAAACTCATTAATACCAATACGCCATCAATTATAGCGGAGTTTAAACCAAAGTCTCCAACTGCCGGCGTTATTAACAGTCAGGCCTCTGCAGCAGATATAGTAAAAAAATATTCTGTGGCTGGTGCAGCTGCAATATCGGTACTTACCGACAACCATTTCTTCGGGAGCTCTTTTGAAAACTTCAGACAGGCACGCAGGGCTGCTGAAATCCCATTATTACAGAAGGACTTCATAGTTGATATTTATCAGGTATATGAAGCTGCAGCATTGGGAGCTGATGTTATACTCCTCATAGCAGCACTGCTTGACAAGGCTGCCATTAAAGAGATGTCTGCATTATGTCACGACCTTGGTATGGAGTGCATATTAGAGGTCCATTCAGAAGACGAGCTTGACAAAATATCGCCAGATATAAATATAATTGGCGTTAACAACCGTGATCTGAAAACTTTTGAAGTCGATATCATGAGATCTGTAAAACTATCAGAACTGATACCTTCAGATAAGGTACGGATAGCTGAAAGCGGCATCTCATCTCCGACAGATCTGTTGATGCTTTATAATGCCGGTTATAAAGGATTCCTTATAGGTACTGGTTTCATGAACAGACCTGACCCGGGAAAATCCTGCAGTGAATTCATCAGAAGTGTAAACTCCTTATTACAGGCGTGATGATTGTAAAAGTGTGTGGCAACAGGTTCCCGGAGAACATGAAAATGATTTATAATGCCCATCCGGATATGATGGGTTTCATCTTTTATAATAACTCAAAGAGATCTGTGTATGGTTTTCTGGAACCAGATGACATTAAGAGAGCGCCAAAGGAGATAATACGAGTCGGGGTTTTTGTAAATGAAAAAGAGGAAATAATTACCGGAGTGTATGAGAAATATGGTCTTGACATTATTCAGTTGCATGGTTCAGAATCTCCAGGCATGTGCAGAAGACTGAAGGAAAAAAACATACCCATAATTAAAGCATTTAATATTGATTTCTCTTTTGATTTTGAATCGACCAGCAGATATTCTCCCTATTGTCATTTCTTTTTGTTTGATGCAAAAGGTTTATCACCAGGTGGAAATGGCACAAAATACAACTGGAAATTACTTGACAGATACACAGGAGAGACTCCATTTTTTCTGAGTGGCGGATTGAGCTATAATGATATCCCAGAGATCAGGAAACTAAAGCACAACTTCTTGTTTGGTGTTGATATAAACAGTTGTTTTGAATCAGCACCAGGAGTAAAAGATTTTCAAATGGTTAAGGATTTTATAAATGAGATAAGATGAAACAGGAAAATAAAAAGAATAAGTATGAACCAGATGCCAGAGGTTTTTATGGAGATTTCGGTGGTGCTTTTATACCTGAAATGCTTCAGCATAATATTGACGAATTACTGAACAGTTACAGACTAATCATCAATGACACGTCGTTCAGGGAAGAATATGAGCTGTTGCTTTCTGACTATGCAGGCAGGCCATCACCATTATATTATGCAAAACGTCTTTCCGAGCGCTATGGCACATGCATTTACCTCAAGCGTGAAGACTTAAACCACACGGGATCTCACAAGATCAACAATGCTCTTGGGCAGGTCCTGCTTGCTGAACGAATGGGCAAAAAACGTATTATTGCTGAGACAGGCGCAGGACAACACGGGGTAGCGACTGCTACAGTATGTGCATTAAGGGGGCTTGAATGTATAGTATACATGGGCGCTTGTGATGTAGCCAGGCAGGCTCCGAATGTGGCCCGCATGGAGATGTTAGGAGCAAAAGTAGTTCCTGTAAACAGTGGCAACAAGACCCTTAAGGATGCCACAAATGAAGCGATAAGAGACTGGATAGCACATCCTGCCGACACTTATTATGTGATAGGATCTGTGGTGGGTCCCCATCCATATCCTGAAATGGTTGCAATGTTTCAGTCAGTAATATCAGAAGAGATAAAGGCACAATTACTTCAAAAGACGGGCCGTGATTATCCTGATGCAGTGATTGCATGTGTTGGAGGAGGCAGTAATGCAGCAGGAGCATTTGTTAACTATATAGATAATGACAAGGTGCGGTTGTATGGGGCAGAAGGTGGCGGTAAAGGTGCTGACACTTCCCTCACTGCAGCTACAATGGCAGTAGGGACAACAGGAATACTCCATGGGAGTATGATACTTCTCATGCAGGACAAATATGGCCAGATAACAGAGCCATATTCCATCTCAGCGGGCCTGGATTACCCGGGTGTAGGACCGCTTCATTCTCATCTTCACCGGACAGGCAGAGCAGAGTATATGCCGGTAAATGACGATGAGGCTCTTGCCGCTGCACTATTGACAACACGTCTGGAGGGGATAATACCAGCCCTTGAATCAGCTCATGCGCTGGCTCTTCTGGAGAGAATAAGGTTTAACCCTGATGAAATTGTCGTTGTCAATCTCTCAGGAAGAGGTGACAAGGATATGGAGACATACCTGCAAAAGTGAACCAAACAACAGTCTATAAATCAAAAAATATCATTATAAGAAAATGAACAGGCTAAAAGACTTTCTGGGCAAAAAACCCTCTGACATACTCTCAGTTTATTTTACTGCAGGATTTCCTTCCCTGAACGATACCACTGAAATAATTAAATCGCTTCAGAATGAGAATGCAGATATAATAGAGATAGGTATACCTTTTTCTGATCCTATGGCAGATGGCCCGGTAATACAGGAAAGCAATGAAAGGGCTATAAAAAACGGCATGAATCTCGATATGTTATTCGATCAGTTAAGTAAAATCAGAGATGATATCACTATTCCACTGGTCATAATGAGTTACTTCAATCCTGTTTTCAAATACGGTGTAGATCATTTCTGCAGGAAATGCAATAATAGCGGAATATCAGGCCTGATCATTCCAGACCTGCCCTTTGAGGAGTATAGTGAAAAATACCTGAGAATGTATAAAGAGAATGACCTCTGTTATATTCCTCTTATCACTGACAAAACAAATGATGAAAGGATAAAGATGCTGTCAGATGCAGCTGATGGATTCTTATATATAGTCAGCTCATCAATTATTACAGGAGGCAAAACAGATGTGGGAGTAAACAGAGAATATTACAGTCATATCAGGGAGTTAGTTCCACAGAAGCCATTTCTTATTGGCTTTGGAATACAGGATTCGACGGCTTTCAGTAACGCATGCAGGAATGCTGACGGTGCAATAGTAGGCACAGCATTTATAAGGGCACTCACACAAAATGAAGGAGATGTATGTAAAAAGACAAAGAAGTTTGTAAAAGATATAAGGGGGAAATAAAATTTTATCTGATAAAAACACCTAAAGCCTTCATGTCATCATAAAAACCCGGATATGATTTAGCCACAGCTTCAGCCTCAGAGATAATAACATTGCCTTTGCTCTTTAAAGCAATAAGTGAGGCCATCATAGCAATACGGTGGTCATGATGAGAAGAGACAGCAGCGCCCTTTGGTTCAGCTCCGGTAATTATGAGACAGTCATCTTTTACATAACAATCTATACCGAGACGTTTCAGTATGTCCATTATACTTAAGGCTCTGTCACTCTCCTTATGTTTAAGACGCGAAACCCCTTTTATACAGGTTGTCCCCTGACATGCAGCGGCAAGTGCTGCTAAAGGAGGAAAAAGATCCGGAGACTCAGTAGCATCAAATTCAAATGCTCTGAGCTCCTTCTGTGATGCAACCACCCTGTCATTTTTAGTAATTGCTTCTCCTCCGGCAAGTCTTATGGCATCAATTACAGCAATATCAGCCTGTTTACTTGTAACTGACAAGTTCTCTACCTCAACACTACCAGCAATTGCACCGGCGACTAGCAGTGCCGCAGCGCCGCTCCAGTCACCTTCTACATTATACTCACAAGGAGTGTATCTTTGATTACCCGGAATATAAAAAGTGTGAAGATCACTACTTTCAACCCTTACCCCAAACTTACTTAAAAGCTCAAGGGTAAGCATAACATACGGTTTGCTCTTAAGGTTATCAACAATTAATACAGAGTCAGTCTCAAGAACCGGCAATGCCATTAGAAGACCAGTAATTATCTGTGAGCCGGCAGATCCGTCTAATCTATAATTGCCACCTGATAACCGTCCCTTCATAATAAGTGGCAAAAAGCCATCATTTGTCTCAGTTTCAACACCCATTTTTGACAGAGCATTAGTGATCATTTCCACAGGTCGGCCAAGGAGTGATCCCTCCCCTGTTAAAACCACCTTTTCTGTAAAGAGTGTTGCAACAGGAGCAAACATACGCAGAGCAAGACCCGACTCCCCACAGTGCAGCACCTGTTGAGCGGAGACAGTAGTGCTGCCTTTAACAAGAATGCTTCTTTCATAATTCTCTGCCACAGCCCCGAGTCTGAGAGCCATCCTTAAAGCCGCATTTGAATCATCGCTTTCTGATGGATTTAAGATAACCGTTGTTCCATCTGAAAGCAAGGCCGCGGCGATAGCCCTTTGCGTAAGACTTTTACTCGACGGGGCTATTACAGTCCCTCTCACTCTTCCAGGAAATACAGTTCTAATCATCTCTCTTCCATTTATATGTCAAAATTACTCTATTTATCTCAGGCTTTACAACTTATCTCCGACATAATCTTTTCAGCAATAATCTCAGCAGCTGATTGTGGAGTCATATCGGTCGTGTCTAACTCTAAATCGGCAACTGATGAGTAAAGATTCTCGCGCTCAAAATATAAGCTTTCTGCAGCTGACAATACGTTGTCTCCTTGTAATAGTGGCCTGTTGCTTCCATTACATCGCTGAAGGCAGGTATCCAATGAGCATTTTAGCCAAACAACCAGAGCCTTCTCTTCCATCAGTTCACGGTTTTTACTACTTAAAATTATTCCCCCACCACTTGACACAACTGCAGGATATCTGCTGCAAACAGAAGCAAGGAGTGATGACTCAATCTCTCTGAATGCCATCTCCCCCTTTTTCGTGAAAATATCAGCAACAGACATACCTTCTATCCTCTCAATCTCCTGATCAGTATCAACAAAATCAATCCCCAGTTTTCGTGCAATAATTTCCCCTGTCACAGATTTTCCTGAGCCCATAAATCCGATAATTACAATCAAAAGATTATCAAGCGCATACTTATCATTCATATATTCTGAGTTATAATCGCGAAGAACTTTTTTCAAAAACTCTCATGCCCTCCTTCGCTCATTATTTTCATC
>QKCK01000086.1 GCA_003245695.1 Bacteroidota bacterium
GCCTTTTTTTATAGTGCTTTATACTTTTTGTGCAGTTCCCACAGGACAATTCCTGCACTTACCGAGATGTTAAATGAGTGCTTTGTGCCAAATTGAGGTATCTCAACACAGTAATCGCAATTATCCATTACCTCCTGACTTACTCCTTTTACCTCGTGCCCGAAGACAAGAGCATATTTTTTCCCGGCCTCAATAATAAATTTATCAAGAGCGACAGACTCCTCGGCCTGTTCGACTGCAACAATAGTAAATCCGTTCTTTCTGACCTCTGACAGAGCCTCATCAACTGACTCAAAGTACTTCCAATCAACTGATTCAGTAGCGCCAAGGGCTGTTTTTTGTATCTCTCTGTGCGGGGGTCTCGCGGTGATACCACACAGATATATTGCTTCTGTAAGGAAAGCGTCACAAGTACGGAAAACAGATCCTATATTATTCAGACTTCTTATATTGTCGAGTACGACAATGAATGGGGTCTTACCTGACCTGTGGAAGTCATCAATGCTTTTTCTGTTTAGTTCATCATTCGCTAGTTTTCTCATTGAGGACGGAATTTCTGCGAAAATAGCTATTTTATTGAGTTAAAATTTATAACTTAAAGTACCAATTATCCTTTTAATGTAGTTCAAACACTGATGTCATGAATATACATGAGTACCAGGGAAAGGCTATTCTTCAGGCTTATGGGGTTCCTGTTCAGGAGGGGTTCATTGCGGAGACAGTTGCTCAGTCTAAGCTGGTTGCCATGGCTTTGAAAAAGAAGTATGGCGCAGATCTTTTTGTAGTAAAGGCACAGATACATGCCGGAGGCCGGGGCAAGGGAGGAGGCGTAAAACTGGCGAGATCTCTTCATGAAGTTGCATCATTAACTGAACAGATGGTAGGTATGACACTTGTCACGCCGCAGACCGGACCGGCAGGCAAGTTGGTTCACAAGGTATTGATAGCACGTGATGTATATTATCCGGGGGAGTCAGAGATAAGAGAGTTTTATCTCAGCATTCTTCTTGACCGCAGCAAAAGCCGGTACGTTATTGTCTATTCCCCGGAGGGAGGAATGGATATTGAGGAGGTAGCTGCCACAAAACCCGGTTCTCTCTTCAGGGAATGGGTTGATCCATGCAGCGGAATATGTGATTTTCAGCTCCGGAAGATAGCTTTCAGGTTTGGACTGACAGGTCAGGCTAATAAAGAGATGCAACACTTTATCAGATCTTTATGGGAGGCATTCATATCAGCAGATGCTCAGCTTATCGAGATTAATCCGCTTCTTAAAACCAGTGATGACAGGGTGCTGGCTGTCGACTGCAAGATTATTCTCGATGACAATGCTTTATACCGTCATCCGGGACCGGCTGCAATGCGCGATGTCACTGAAGAGGATCCTCTTGAGGTGGAGGCATCAGATAACAGTCTGAATTATATCAAACTTGATGGCGATGTTGGATGCATGGTTAACGGTGCAGGCCTGGCAATGGCCACGATGGATCTCATTAAACTCTCCGGGGGACATCCGGCAAATTTCCTTGATGTGGGTGGAGGCGCAAACTCCAAAACAGTGGAGGCAGGTTTCAGGATAATACTGAAAGACCCAAATGTAAAAGCCATTTTGATAAACATCTTCGGGGGTATTGTACGTTGTGACAGGGTTGCCAATGGCATTGTGGAAGCATACAGATCACTTGGGACAATAAATGTGCCTGTTATTGTAAGGCTTCAGGGTACAAATGCAGAGGAGGCAAAAAAAATACTTGATGAATCTGGTCTGCATGTTGTCACAGCAGTGACATTTGCCGATGCCGCATTACTGGTAAGTAGAGTATTGATGTAATGGCTATAAATTTATTCAATAACCAATTATGTACTAATTTTTATATCTTTACAGGCTAAACAGAAACGTGAGATATGAGTATTTATATCTCTCAGCTGTTTCAGGATGCAGGTCAAGCCTTGTTTACAAGACATGACAGCGTAAATAGATAAACGGGGGAACGTGAGACAATCAAGAATTTTCAGACATACTGTCTTTATATTTTTGGTCCTGGCTTTGATATTGATTAGCGTGGCTGCCATGGCAGGCGGGATTAGTGACGGAATACCGTCATCTGATAATAATGGCATAAGCTATATTTGGTATATTCTTGTTGTTGCCGTTATATCTGTTACATATCTCTACTTTATTGTAAGGCTGAACAGAATGAACAGGCTTCTTGATAAAAAAAACAAGGAGATAGAGGCTGCCAATTATGATCTTTCGAACAGAAATGAGGAGTTGCTTGTAACTTGTGATAAGACTATCAATGAGATGAAGGTCTCTGATAGTTTTTATGCCAAGCTTGTGGAATCAGCTTCTGACGGAATCTCATTTTATGATAAAGGGGGGAGCCTGTTTATGGCTAACGAGACATTTTACTCATTTCTCGGATTGACCAGGGAGGAGTATTCGTTAGTAGATAATACAGAGCTGCTTCATCCTGAATGCCGTGATTTTGCTCAGAAAAGGAGTGAGGCGGTAGCTGTCACAGGTCATTATGAGGCAGTAATAAAGCTGAAGCATAAGTTGGGACATTATATTGTCTTATCTACAAAGACTGTTCAGATAAAAAACAATGCAGGTGAGGAGATAGGTACTCTTACCATATCCCGTGACATCTCCTCTGAGACCCAGATTCAGCAGGAGCTGGTCAGGGCCAAAGAGCAGGCTGAAGCCAGTAATAAGATAAAAACCAGTTTCCTCTCGAATATTTCACATGAGATACGAACACCGTTAAACAGTGTCGTTGGATTCTCAAACTTGTTATTGATGGACGATATCACCAGGGAGCAAAGGGCTGAATATGTTGACCTGATAAACTCGAACAGTGAAAAACTACTCCAGATAATAGGGGACATTATTGATCTCTCACGACTTGAGAGTTCACAGATAGAGATCACCTATGATGAGACATCCATTGATGAAATTATTGAGGAGGTACTGAAGGAGGCGAAAGCAAATATCATAAGATGTGAAAAGCCGATACTTCTCTCTGTAAAGGATGATCTTGGGGATGTCAGTGATATAGTCTTTACTGACAAATCGTGGCTTAAACGCATCTTACGGCATCTCCTTGACAATGCTGTGAAGTTTACCCTTGAAGGAGAGATAGAGCTTAAATATTCATTTCTGAATAATGAGCTTGTCTTCTCGGTAAGAGATACCGGGATAGGCATCAATAAATCCAATATCGAATATATTTTTGAGGAGTTTAACCAGGAGATAAGCGGGCACCACAGACCCTTTGAGGGCCTTGGGCTGGGCCTTACTCTGGC
The DNA here is from genome assembly GCA_003245695.1 of Bacteroidota bacterium. GTDB lineage: Bacteria > Bacteroidota > Bacteroidia > Bacteroidales > VadinHA17 > SR-FBR-E99. The sequence continues at coordinate 3,310 of QKCK01000086.1, forward strand.
AAAACAGGTACTTAGCCGGATGGGGGGGCGTATAAGTGTAACATCTGAGAAAGGGCTGGGTTCTGTATTTAGCTTTACAATACCTTACCGACCCGCAGGGGTGGCAAAAGTGAAAGCAGCAGTTGAGAAAAAATCACGCTTAAACTGGAAAAAGGTTAAGTGTCTTGTGGTTGACGATAATAAAGATGTCCTGCTCTATCTTACACGTATCCTTCTTGATGCAGGAATACAGGCAATAACGGCACGCACGGGAGAAGAGGCGCTGGAGGCGCTAAGAAGTATGCCTGATATAAACATGATATTGCTTGATATGCAGATGCCAGGGATGAATGGCATTGAACTCACACGTGAGATACGGAAAATAAGAAAGGATATCCCCATTATTGCACAGACAGCATTTATTTTTGAAAGCGACCAGGATATTGTACTAAAGGCAGGATGTGATGCATGCCTTGTGAAACCTATTAGAAGGGACAATCTTATTTCAGTTATTTCCTCATTTACTGTCATTGCGTAGAGTTAAACTGCTTCTATGCTTTTTGTTCGAGGTAACATCAAACTTTATTTCTATTTTTCGGATCACAAAATGCCATGGATACTCTTTATGCTGAAATAGTACTTCCATTGCCGGTATCCGGAAGTTATACCTACTCGATACCGTCACATCTCGCCGGTCGCATTGTGTCAGGAAGCAGAGTTGTGGTCTCTTTTGGAGCTCGAAAAGTTTTTACAGGCGTAGTCTTTGAAGTTCATTCCAGAAAGCCAACCGGATTTAAGGTGAAGCCTGTTACGGATCTCCTGGCAGGCTACCAGATTAACAATGCTCTGATAGATCTTATAAGGTGGATTTCATCATATTATATGGCTGCCACTGGGGAGGTTCTCAGGGCAGCAATCCCTTCGTCACTGCTTCCATCAGGCAGGACAATAATAACTCTGGCATCAGATAATTATGATTCACTGGATGTCGAAGAACAGTGGCTGATGGATATTGTAGCAAAGCGGAACAGTATTTATATTGATAGACTGCCTGGTCAGAAAGACCGGAGAAGCATACTCAGTATTGTCAATTCCTTACTTGATAAGGGTCTGATTTCAGTAGGAGAGGAAGTACATGAAGAGCTGTTTTCCAGGGAGGAGATGGATGTAGTGTTATCATCAACAGATCTGTCTCTTGATTCACTTGACAGGGCTCCCCGGCAAAGAGAGTTGGTTGAATTATTCCTTTCTTTAGCCGGAAAGGCAGGAAGAGTAAAACGCTCTCTCCTTATCAGGGAATACGGCAAAGGTGCATCAGTCATGAATACCCTTATCAATAAAGGGGTTCTTAAGCTTGAGCCGGCAGTGGCCTCCGGTATAATATCATCAGAGGATGTGATGCCTCCTTCACCCCTCAGCGAATCACAAGCCGATGCATACAGTCAGATATTGAGCCAGTTGAGAGATCATGAGGTGGTGTTATTAAGAGGTGTGACATCGAGTGGCAAGACCGAGATCTATATACATCTTATTGAAGAGATACTTGGAATCGGAGGACAGGTATTGTATATGCTTCCTGAGATAGCCATTACCACCCAGATAATAGAGCGTTTGCAGAAGTATTTTGGTGAAAGGATTGGGATATATCATTCACGGATGACGCCTCGTGCACGGCTGAATGTATGGAAGCGGGTGGCATCAGATAAACCGGGAGAAAGACTAAACCTGGTATTGGGAGTGCGTTCCTCTGTCTTTCTTCCTTTTGGAGATCTGAAAATGGTTATTGTAGATGAAGAGCATGATCCATCATATAAGCAATATGATCCGGCACCACGCTATCATGCAAGGGATACGGCCATGATGCTGTCACGGCTACATGGCGGACGTACCCTCCTCGGATCTGCAACACCATCGGTTGAGAGTTACTATAATGCTCTTGCCGGCAGGTACGGGCTTGTAACCCTCCTGAACCGTTATGGCGATGTGATGATGCCTGAGATATTACTGTCTGATATGAGGTATCTTCACCGTGATAAAAGAAACAGGCATAATTATTCAAAGCCACTGCTTGATACTGTGACAATGGCTTTGAGCAAAAAAGAGCAGACAATATTATTCCAGAACCGCAGAGGCTTTTCTCCATTTATAACATGCAGAGACTGCGGATGGGTACACGGATGCCCTGACTGTTCCGTCAGTTTTACATACCATAAAGGGATAAACAAAATGGTTTGTCACTATTGTGGACACAGCCAGTCACCGGTTTCATTGTGTCCCCAGTGCGGGTCAACGGAGCTAAGCACTATGGGTCTGGGAACTGAAAAGATTGAGGAAGAGGTAAAGACAATGTTCCCATATGCTACTGTCTCCCGAATGGATCAGGATACCACCAGAACCAGGGGAGCACATTCACTTCTGCTCTCTGATTTCGCCGGAGGGGCCACTGATATTCTCATTGGCACACAGATGATTTCCAAGGGACTGGACTTTGAAAATCTAACTGTAGTAGGCATACTGGATGCTGACAGTATGTTAAATTATCCTGACTTCAGGGCTCATGAAAGAAGCTTCCAGATGATGGAACAGGTTAGTGGTAGAGCCGGAAGAAGACAAAAGCGTGGTAAGGTTATAATACAAACCTCTAACCCTGCACATTATGTACTTCGCCATGTCCTGAAACATGACTATAAGGCTATGTATGAGAGCCAGATAGCAGAAAGACAGGAGTTTGGCTACCCCCCATTCACAAGGCTGGTAAGGATAAGCATTAAACATCGGGATAACACGTCACTTGATAGGATTGCCTCTTCTCTTGCCCTGGAGATGAGACGTCACATGGGTAAAATGGTACTTGGGCCTGAATACCCGCCGGTGATGCAGGTTCAGAAGTGGTATATTAAAAATATTCTTGTAAAAATGCCACGTGAAGCCTCTGTAGTAAGAATAAAGGAGCTGATAAAAGGTATTATTGATGCTGCCATAAAAGAAGGAGGATCGTCCCTTCGCATATCAATTGATGTTGATCCTCAGTAGTGGAATTGTGTTGACTGATGAAAAAGACTATTTTTGTTTCCGGGGCTATTTTCTACAAGGTAAAATACCTATTTTAGTCCCGATATCATTCAAAACTAAAACAAGGTGCTCAGTTTCACCAAAAAAAACTTATTATGAAGATAGAAGTGTCAAACGGAGAGATTGTTGATAAGCTCACTATTATTGAGATAAAGCTTGAACGTATTAAAGACAATGCAAAGATAGAAAATCTGAAAAATGAGTATGATCTGCTGAATACTGCTGTTTCACAGATAATTGATCATTCTGATCCTCTCTACCAGGCCTTATATAAAGTAAATACAGAGCTATGGGATATTGAGGATCATATCAGGGAATTGGAAAGGAATAAAGATTTTGGCAGTGACTTTATAGAGACAGCTCGTTCAGTCTATTTCAAGAATGATCTCAGGTCAGAAATAAAGAGAAAGATAAACCTGTCAACCGGATCAGGATTAATAGAGGAGAAATCATACGACAAGTATTGATATGAGTGTACTTGTTATCAGGACATCATCAATGGGTGATGTAATAATGACTCTTCCCGTTGTCAGGGCATTTCTGGCAACCTACCCGGATGAGAAGTTGGTATTTCTGACCAAGAAGCCGTTTGATCTTTTTTTTAATAATATTCCTGGAGTAACTGTTGTTGTTGCCCGGCATCATGACCGGCATAAAGGTATTCGCGGCTTGTTCAGGTTATACAGGGATATCAGAGAGGATCATAATATAGACATAGTAGTAGATCTGCATAATGTTCTCCGGTCAAAGATTCTGAGAACTCTTTTTCTGTTGAGCGGATGCCGGACCTCCAGGATAAATAAGGGCAGGAGGGAGAAACGCAGGTTAATAGCAGGGAGAATCAACCATCCTTTAAAGCATACTGTCATAAGATATGCAGATACCTTTGAGAGGTCAGGCTATCGGTTAAAGATGACCGAGGGTCCCTGGCTTCTGCCACCCTCATCCTCTTCAGAAGTTATTGCATCCATTATTCCAGGGAACGGATCAAAGTTGGTAGGAGTGGCTCCGTTAGCAAAGCATGAGCTTAAGATGTGGCCATTGGAGAAGATGACGGAGTTTCTTAACAGGTTGGCTTCCTCGATGAATGTTACCATATTTCTCTTTGGAAGCCCTGATGAGGTATCTCAACTGGAGAAATATTCAGCTGGTATTCCGGGTTGTATTACAGTAGCCGGTAAGGTACGTCTGGCTGAGGAGATGACTCTTATGTCAAAGCTTGATCTTATGATAGCTATGGACTCATCAAATATGCATCTGGCTACAATGCTGGGTGTAAGGACAATCTCGATATGGGGTGGCACCCACCCATGGGCTGGCTTCAGTGGTTGGAACAGCTCCATGGATGATGCCATGCAGATATCAAGACAGGAGCTCGAATGCAGACCCTGTACCATCTTTGGCAAGGGGAAATGCAGAAGGGGTGATCTTGCATGCTTTAACTGGCTTGATCCTTCTGTTGTACTCAAAAAAGTTATCGCTTTACTCTCTGACAAAAAACAATAGTATCATGAAGACTTCAGCCTCCATATTTTTCAGCAAAGGTTACTATGGTATATTACTATGTCTGCTCATTTTTTCTGGTTGCGGGCATGAGGGGGAAACTCTCTTCTCTCCGGCTGATATGGTTAATCCGTTGATGGGAACAGACTCAGAGTATTTACTGTCGCATGGCAATACATATCCGGCAGTGGCGCGTCCCTGGGGTATGAACTTCTGGACTCCACAGACCAGAAAGAATGGAGATGGATGGTGTTATGCCTATGATGATCATAAAATTAATGCCATTAAACAGACGCATCAGCCAAGTCCATGGATAAACGATTATGCAGCCTTCTCGCTCATGCCACAGACAGGTGCTGTCAGGATGACAGAGGAAGAAAGAGGCTCATGGTTTTCTCATAAGGCTGAGGTTTCTAAACCATATTATTACAGTGTATATATTGCTGATTATGATATTACTGCCGAAGTAACACCTACAGAAAGGGCCGCTCTGTTTCGTTTCACCTTCCCTGACTCTGATTCATCATACATTCTTATTGATGGATATAAAGGTGGATCAATGGTGGAGGTGATTCCATCTGAGAGGAAAATAAGGGGGTATTGCCGTAACAATCATGGT